>DXBS01000122.1 GCA_019116405.1 Candidatus Gallimonas intestinigallinarum
GGCTTGACCGTGACGGGGGGATCCAAAAGCCCCGTGGGACGGATGAGCTGCTCCACGACCTGTCCCGCCTGCTCAAGTTCATAGGGCGCGGGCGTCGCGGAGACGCAGATCATCTGCGGCACGCGCGCGTCGAACTCCTCAAACGTCAGAGGGCGGTTGTCAAATGCAGACTTCATGCGGAAGCCGTATTCTACAAGGTTTTTCTTGCGCGCGAGGTCGCCGTTGTACATGGCGCGGATCTGCGGAATGGTCATGTGGCTCTCGTCGATAAAGACGAGGAAGTTATCGGGAAAGTAGTCGAGCAGCGTAAAGGACGGCTCGCCCGGGGCGCGCCCGTCAAAGTATCTGGAATAATTTTCCACGCCCGAACAGTAGCCGATCTCCCGCAGCATTTCAAGGTCATGCTCGGTGCGCTGCGAGAGGCGCTGCGCCTCTAAAAGCTTGCCCGCGTCCTCAAACGCCTTGATCTCGCCCTTCAGGTCCTCTTCGATCATCGTGAGCGCGGTCATGAGCCGCTCCGTCCCTACGGCGTAGTGGCTGGCGGGGAAGATGACGGCATGCCTGAGCCCCGAGAGGACTTTGCCCGTCGTGACGTCGATCTCCGAAATACTGTCGATCTCGTCGCCGAAGAACTCCACGCGCACGGCGACTTCGGAATTGGACGCGGGGAAGATCTCCACGACGTCCCCCCGCACGCGGAAGGTGGAGCGCTTGAAGTCGATATCGTTGCGCGAATACTGGATGCCGACGAGCTTGGCAAGCAGCTCGTCGCGCGCGAGCGTGTCGCCGGGGCGCAGGGAGATGCCCAGGCGGAAGAACTCCTCGGGCGCGCCCAGACCGTAGATGCAGGAGACGGAGGAGACGACGATGACGTCGTCCCGCTCGCCCAGCGAGCAGGTCGCCGCGTTGCGGAGCTTATCGATCTCGTCATTGGTGGACGAGTCCTTCTCGATATAGGTGTCCGTCGAGGGGATATAGCTCTCGGGCTGGTAGTAGTCGTAGTAGGAGACGAAGTACTCCACGCGGTTTTCGGGGAAAAAGGCGCGGAATTCGTTGCACAGCTGCGCCGCGAGCGTCTTGTTGTGTGCAATGACGAGCGCGGGACGCCCCACGTTTTTGATGACGTTCGCCATTGTGAACGTCTTGCCGCTGCCCGTGACGCCCACGAGGACCTGCGTGCGGATGCCGTCCAGCACGCCCTGCGTGAGCTTTTCGATCGCCTGCGGCTGATCGCCGGTCGGCGCGAACGGCGCTTTGAGCTGAAAATCGTGATGGGTATAACCAATTTGTTCCATACAGATGTTTCCAAAAGATGCCGCAGCGCGGCGTTCGCAAACAAAAGTTTGTACTTTATTATTATAATGGAAAACCCGCCATTTGTCAAGCGGGAAGATCACGAAAAAAGCAGCTTGAGAACAAGACCGATGAGCGCGGAGGCGAGCCCGCATGCCGCCGCCAGAAGCAGCTTCAGGATGACGCGGCGGCGGTCGGTGTGCGCGGTGCGGGCAAAGCTTCTGCCCTTGGGACGCAACTCGACGACATATGTCTGTTCTCCTTTGCGCTCCGTAGAGACATAGTCCACATACCCGTCTTGCGCGAGCGAGGCGAGCGTGCGCTCCAGCGCCGCTTCGTCCACGCCCTTTGCAAGCGCGATGACCTCCCCCGGCGCGGCAAGAAAGCGCGCCCTTCCCGCCGAAAGCGTCAAAAGGGCGCGCATGACTTCATTTTCCCGTCTGTCCAGCGTCGCGTTCCACATACTCACCCCCGCACGAGCAGGACGAGAAGGGGCACAAGACAGAGCAGACTGCCCGCGAGCGCTCCCAAAAAGGCGGCGATCGCCGTATTGCGGATGCGCACCGCGCTCTCCCGCGCGCGTTCGCGCGCGTAGGCGGCATGTACGCGCCCCGCGGGGAGCAGCCTCAGGCAGTACGTTCCCTCCTCGGCATAGCGCAGCTCGATGCAGCGGCAGTCCGCAAGATAGGAGAGCGTCTCCGGGAGCGTCCCCTCCGGCACAAAGCCCGCGAGGTCCGCTTCCTCTAACAGATGATAGCCGCCGCCCGTGCACAGGTCGCCGAGGCGCTCCAAAAGCGCGCCCGTTCTCTCGTCCAACGTCGTCACGAAGGCAGTATGCCCGCGCGGCGGAAAACTATAAGCTTATTTGTTGAAGTTATCCTTCAGGGAGACGATCTCCGAAAGGCAGAGCTGATCTCCTTCGCGGCAGGTCTTGTAGTAGCCCGTGCGCATGAGCTGGAAGGCAGTCCCCTCCTCCGCCTCGGCAAGGTAGGGCTCCGCCTTGACAGAAAAGACGTGCTCGCTGTCAAGATTCATGCGCTCGGAGAAATCCTGTCCCGGATAGTCCGCATCCTTCAGGAGATGATCGTACTGTTTGAGCACCGCGTCCACACAGGTCGCCGCGTTCACCCAGTGCAGCACGCCCTTTGCCTTGACGCCGCTCGTATCGTGTCCGCTGCGGCTCTCGGGCAGGTAGGTGCAGTGAATTTCGGTGACGTTGCCCGCTTCGTCGGTGACCGCCTCGTCACAGCGCACGATATAGGCGCTCTTGAGGCGCGCCACGCCGCCGATCTTCAGGCGGTGGTACTTGGGCGGCGGATCGAGGGAGAAGTCGCCGCGCTCGATATACAGCACCTTGCCGAAGGTGACGGGACGGGTGCCCGCCGCAGGGTCGGTCGGGTTGCTCTCGTAGTCCACTTCTTCGCTCCCTTCATAGTTGGTGATGACCAGCTTCAAAGGATCGACGACCGCCATGGCGCGGGGCGCACCCGCGTTGAGGTCCTCGCGCACGACCGCCTCAAAGTAGGAGATGTCGCATTCCGACTGCGCCTTGGAGATGCCCGCTCGCGCGCAGAAGTCGCGGATGGCGGCGGCGGGGATGCCGCGGTTTCTAAGGCCCGCCAGCGTGGGCATGCGGGGGTCGTCCCAGCCGTGCACAGAGCCGTCCTCGACCAGCTTTTTGAGATAGCGCTTGCTCATGACGAGGTTGGTCATGTTGAGGCGCGCGAACTCGATCTGGCGGGGCTTGGGCGAGAAGCCAAGCGTGATGCCCACCCAGTCATAGAGCGGGCGGTGGTCCTCAAACTCCAGCGTGCATAAAGAGTGCGTCACGCCCTGCAGATAGTCGCAGATGGGGTGCGCGTAGTCGTACATGGGATAGATGCACCACTTGTCCCCCGTGCGGTGATGGGTGGCGTGCAGGATGCGGTAGATGACGGGATCGCGCATGTTGACGTTGGGCGAGGACATGTCGATCTTGGCGCGCAGGCACTTTTTGCCGTCTGCATACTTGCCCGCCCTCATCTCGCGGAAGAGACGCAGGTTCTCCTCGGGCGTGCGGTTTCTGTACGGGCTCTCGGTGCCCGGCTCGGTGAGCGTGCCGCGGGTCTCACGGATCTCCTCGGCAGACAGGTCGCACACGAACGCCTTGCCCTCTGAAATCAGCCTCTCCGCATACTCGTAGATGGTATCGAAGAAGTCGGAGGCGTACACCTCCTTCTCCCAGTGGTAGCCCAGCCAGGTGATATCGCGGCGGATGGCGTCCACGAACTCCGTCTTTTCCTTGCTCGGATTGGTGTCGTCAAAGAACAAATTGCACTTTCCGTGATACTTTTCCGCCGTGCCGAAATTGACGTACATGCTCTTGGCGTGCCCGATATGCAGATACCCGTTGGGTTCGGGCGGGAACCGCGTCTGAATCTCCGTGACCTTGCCCTCGGCGAGGTCTTCGTCGATGATCTGTTCGATAAAGTTTGTCGCTTCTGCCATAGAAATTCCCTCGGATGTTGCAAACAATTTTTTACGATTATAGCATATTTACGCGGAAAATGATACCGTTTTATAAGCCTTTTGCAAAATTTCTGTCCCTTACCGCGCTTTCGTTCCGGTTATAGATCGTATAAGCAAAAACAGACATGCCGTCAAACGCCTGCGCGGCGGGAAAAATCGGGCACATTTTTCCCGCCGCGCACAATTTGCTTGCCATTCGCCGATTTTTAGAGTATAATACCCAAAAAACGGGGCGACCCGAAAGCGATAAGGACGAAGATCATGGCAAACAAAGCAGTCACGATGGACAAACTCGTCGCGCTGTGCAAGGCGCGCGGCATCATTTTCCCCGGCAGCGAGATCTACGGCGGCATGGGCAACACCTGGGACTACGGCCCCGTGGGTGTGGAGATCAAAAACAACGTCAAACGCGCATGGTGGAAGCGCTTCGTGCAGGAGAGCGACAATTCCTACGGCGTGGACGCCGCCATCCTCATGAACGCGCGCGTTTGGGAAGCGAGCGGTCACACCGCGAGCTTTTCCGACCCCAAGATGGACTGCAAGAACTGCAAGAGCCGTCACCGCGCCGACAACCTCATCGAGGCACACTCCAAGGGCAAGGTCAACCCCGACCTGATGACCAACGAGGAGATGGAGGCGTACATCAACGAGCACCACGTCTGCTGCCCCGTCTGCGGTAAGTGCGACTGGACGCCGATACGCACCTTCAACCTGATGTTCGAGACCTCGCGCGGCGTCACCGACGAGAGCCAAAACAAGATCTATCTGCGCCCCGAGACGGCGCAGGGCGAGTTCGTCAACTTCCTCAACGTCCAGCGCACGACGCGCGCCAAAGTGCCCTTCGGCATCGCGCAGGTCGGCAAGGCGTTCCGCAATGAGATCACGCCCGGCAACTTCATCTTCCGCACCATCGAGTTCGAGCAGATGGAGCACCAGTGGTTCTGCAAGGAAGGCACGGACGCCGAATACTACGCCGAATTCAAAGAGAAGGCATGGCAGTTCCTTCTGGACCTCGGCTTCAACGCAGAACATCTCCGCTTCAAGGATCACGATAAGCTCGCCCACTATGCAAGAGCGGCGTGCGACATCCAGTACGACTTCCCGATGGGCTGGTCGGAGCTCAACGGCATCCACAACCGCACCGACTACGACCTTTCCCGCCATCAGGAATTTTCGGGCAAGAGCCTCACTTACGTCGACCCCGTCTCGGGCGAGAAGTACATCCCCTACGTCATCGAGTACTCCATCGGCGCAGACCGCCTGATGCTCGCAGTCCTTTCCGAAGCGTATGACGAAGAGACGCTCGAAGGCGGCGACGTGCGCGTCGTGATGCACTTCCACCCCGCCATCGCGGCGTACAAGGCGGCAGTCCTGCCCCTTCAGAAGAACCTCGCGCCCAAGGCAAAGGAAATTCTAACTCAGCTCAAAAAGCACTTCCCTGTCGCCTACGACGAGGCGGGCTCCATCGGCAAGCGCTACCGCCGTCAGGACGAGATCGGCACCCCCTACTGCATCACGATCGACTTCGATACGCTGGAAAACGACACCGTCACCGTCCGCGACCGCGACTCCATGGAGCAGGTGCGCCTCAATATCAACGAACTCGTCGGTTTCCTCCGCGAGAAGTGCGCCTTCTGAGTTCACACTTTTTTCGTACCGCAAAAAAGTCGTGAAAGAAGGAGGATATCGTTATTCCCTCGCCTCCCTCTTGGAGGGAGGTGCCGAACAAATGTGAGGCGGAAGGAGTCACCTCATTTATCGTTCACGCATTTCTTTTGCGTCTATAACCCCAAAGATCAAGAGCCGAGCCGCCTCGGCTCTTTTTTGTCGCAAAGCCCCTATCTCTCACCGATTTGTCATATTGTTTTGCCCGATTGTCATAGAAATATATGATAATTCTTGTCGCCAACCGTTGACAAACGCAAGAAAAACGCCTATACTGTAAGGGAACGGCGGCCGCTGCCCTTTTGCTTCCTACTCACCCTGCGGCCAAAACGGAGGACTCATGCAGCCCATCGACATCATCCTGATCTTATATGGCGCGGCGGCGCTTTTTGCAGCGCTTTTATATATC
>DXBS01000016.1 GCA_019116405.1 Candidatus Gallimonas intestinigallinarum
CGACGTCGTCGGCAAGCAGGGCAAGGTCATCAACTCCATCATTGCAGAGACGGGCACCAAGATCGATATCGAGGACGACGGTACGGTGAGCATCGCGTCCTACGGCGATCCCGAGGCGGCGCAGCGTGCAAAGGCGATCGTTGAGTCCATCGTCCGCGATCCCGAAGTGGGCGATCTGTTCATCGGCCGCGTTGTGCGCATTCTGTCCACGATGGGCGCGTTCGTCGAGTTCGCACCCGGCAAGGACGGCATGATCCACATCTCCAAGCTCTCCGATCGCCGCGTCGAGAAGGTGGAGGACGTCCTCTCCGTCGGCGACGTGGTCAAGGTCAAGATCATCAAGATCGGCGAGAAGGGCATTGACTTCAAGTTGCTTGAAAAACTCGGCTAAATCATGTGTCTTAAAAACCGCACCCCGTGTGCGGTTTTTTTGCGCCAATTGTCCCGCTGAAAGGGCTTGCCTCCCCTGAAAATCAATAGGGGGGGTATCATTTTGGCTCCCCTGACTTTGTTAGGGGAGCTGGCGCCGAAGGCGTCTGAGGGGTGAAACCCTTCCGCCCCTGCGGGGCACCTCCCCTAAAACTTCGTTTCAGGGGAGGCAGGAACGGGATGTCCTGGGGGAAGGCAGGAAATCAACCACTTTTATGCGCCGCGCGGCAGATGCCGCGCGGCGCATACGGTGTCAAAACGCTGCAATTTGCTATGCCGCGCATTTGCGCGGCAGAGCAAATTGATTTGTACAGTTTACTTCTTTCTAAAACTGCACCCCCGAATTTGACGTTACGCCTTATTTTATACCAAATTTTTTTCGCACAACGCTTGACAACATTCATATAATGTGATACACTTGGTACAGAAAAGACAGATGTAACACAGGGCAGGTGAAGGGACATGGAAGTTCGTCTGACGGGAAAAAAGAGTATCTATGAAGAGATCACGGATACCTACGAACGCTATATCCGCCTCGGCGTTTTGCGGGAGGGGGAGCGGCTGCCCAGCGTCCGTGCGCTCGCCGTCAAACTCGGGATCAACCCGAACACGGTGGAGCGCGCATATACCGAACTGGAGGCGCGCGGGCTCATCCGCACCATTCCCAAGAAGGGCGTCTACGTCCTCGGGGCGCAGGCGCACAGCAGGGTGTATGAGGAGGCGCGCCATCAGCTCTCGGTGCTGAAGGACGCGGGGCTCACGGAGCGCGAGGCGCGCGCGGCGCTCGAAGAGGTGTACGGCGCGCAAAGCGAACAAGGAGAGGGGAATATATGATCGAAATTCAGGGACTGAAAAAATCATACGGGACAAAGCTCGTGCTGGACGGCGTGCATCTCACCGTCCCGGACGGCGCCAAGTTCGGGCTGGTCGGCATCAACGGCGCGGGCAAATCCACGCTCCTGCGGCTGATCGCGGATGTGCTGCGTCCCGACGAGGGGAGTATTCTGCTGGACGGTGAGTGTGTTACGGGCAACGCCAAAAAGCGCGAAGAACTTTTCTTTCTGCCCGACGATCCCTACTACGCCTCGGGCACGACGATTGCAAAGCTCATCGATCTTTACAGGGCGTTCTACCCCTTCGATCGCGCCCTGTTCGACAAATATGCGTCCATTTTCGGGCTGCAGCTGTTAACGCCCATCCGCAACTTCTCCAAGGGAATGAAGCGGCAGGCGTTTGCAGCGCTCGCCCTTGCCTGCCGTCCGCGCTATCTTCTCCTGGACGAGGCGTTTGACGGGCTCGATCCGCTCGCCCGTCTGGAGCTCAAGCGCGGGCTGATCGAGCAGGAGGAGTGCACGGTACTCATCTCCAGCCACTCCCTGCGCGAGCTGGAGGATATCTGCAGCGGGTTTGCGCTCCTGGACGGCGGGACGATCGCCGACGCGGGAGACATTCACGATGCGCTCGGCAAGGTGCACAAGTTTCAGTTTGCGCTGGAGCGCGAGGTGCGGCGGGAGGATATTCCCTTCGAGTGCCTCTCCTTCGAGGCGGAAGGGCGGGTCGCCAAGATCATCGTGCGCGGCGAGCCGGAGTATATCCTGCGTATGCTGGAAGCGCTGCACCCGCTCTTTGTCGAGGAGATCGCCGTCGATTTTGAGGAACTCTTCCTCTGCGAGGTGCAAAAGAGGGGGTATATGTCATGAAAAAAGTATTTTTGTACGAACTCAAGCGCAATCTTCTGCCCTTGGTCATCTTCTCGGTCATCACGGCAGCGGTCTGCCTCCTCGCCGTTTCAACGACTGACGTCGAACACTTGACGGGGTATGTTTCCCGTAACTCCTGCGTCTGGTGTTTTATGGCGGCGCTCATGGTGCTTTGTACCGTGGTTCCCGTCATGCAGTTTTCCTACCGCATGCATACGCGCAGTGTCGATCTCTGGTACTGCCTGCCCATTTCGCGGAAGTCGCTCACTCTTGTGCGTACGCTCGTCGGGCTGATCCTTGTTTTTGTTCCCTACACGCTCGCATACTGGCTGGGCGTCGCAGGCGTTGCCGTGCAGCAGCCAGAAACGTTTGCGTTTATCTGGTATCTTCCCAACTATTTTCTCTCGCTTGTACTGGGTGCGGGGCTGTTCGGCGTCAATGCTTTCCTGTTTACGCGTGCAAACCGTGCCTCGGACGGTATCGTGTTTATGCTTGCCTGGGGCTGCGCGCTCGCCATGCTGATGTGGTATCTCTCAGAGATCTTCCGCTTTGTCATTCCCTATTACGACAGTCGTTACGGCACGACTAGTTACCGCTACTTTTCCAATCTTCCCGTCTGTTTCTTCACCTTTGGTCCGATCGGCTGGTCGGCATCCCTTTTCGATAAGTTCATTTTGACGGGCGCGGCGGAGTATTCCGACTGGCTGACCTTCGGTATTTCGCTGGGTGTCGGACTTGCGGAAGCCGTTGCGGCGTATGTGCTGCTTTTTGTATATTCGGAAAGGGATAAAGCGGAGAACGCCGCGCAGATCTCCTCCTCGTGGTGGGGCTACAGGGTTCTGCTTCCCTTCTATCTGACACTGACGGTCGCAATGCTCGATCCGACGACCTTTTCCTATAATTATCTGTTCTACGGGCTTTCCCTGATCGGAGCGTTTATCCTGTACTTTGCTTACCGCCGCTCCTTCCGGCTCAAGAAGGAGGATATCATCTCCATTCTCGTTTGCTTTGTCGTCGGCGTTGCGCTCAGCATTATCGCACAAAACCTATCGGTCGAAATGGTTGATAACATATATATCTTAACTGTGTGCCTGAATTGCTGATCACACTCTCCCGATACCTGCGCCGCCGAGGCTTGCCTCGGCGGCGCATTTTGTCAAATCTGCCGTAAAAGTGCAGAATTGTCATGCATTCTGAACGAAAAAGCTCACAAATGAGGTAAAACGGCGAAAATAGCGTGAAAGAAGGGCGCAGTCAAGCGCTTAATTTGACAAATCGGACAAATTGTGGTATACTATTTTCGTTGCGTAGTCCGTCTTGCGCGGCAAAGGAGGAACTTATAATGCCCAATGAAAGAGACGAAGGGTATCTCACCAAAGACGAATGGATCAAGATCGGGGATCTGACGCGTCAATGCGCTGATTCCTGCCGCATCGACCCCAAGTTTTATTCGCAGTATGACGTCAAAAAAGGTCTGCGCGACCTGGACGGCAGAGGGGTGCTTGCAGGGCTGACGGAGATCTCGGAGGTCAAGGCGACGGCGGAGGCGGACGGCAAGCGCGTTCCCGCGCCTGGCGAGCTGTACTACCGCGGTTACAACGTCAACGATCTCGTCAAGGGATTTTTAGAGGACAAACGGTTCGGTTTTGAGGAGGCGACCTATCTGCTGCTCACGGGGAAACTGCCAAGCGCAAGGGAGCTTCGCTCTTTTTGCGACCTGCTGGGCGAGTTTTACACGCTGCCCAAGAACTTCGTGCGCGACATCATCATGAAGTCGCCCTCGGAGGACATGATGAACTCCCTCATGCGCTGCGTGATCTCGCTCTTTCCCTATGACCCCAACCCCAACAACACCGCGCCCGACAACGTCATGCGCCAGTGCCTGCAGCTCATCGCGCAGGTACCCATCTTCTCGGTGTATTCCTACGCCGCGTCCAGCTTCTACAATAAGAGCGATTCGCTGGTCATCCACCGCCCCCGCACCGATCTCTCGATGGCGGAGAATATTCTCTACATGCTGCGGCAGGACTGTTCCTATACCGAGTTGGAAGCGCGCGTACTGGACATGGCGCTCGTGCTGCATGCCGAGCACGGCGGCGGCAACAACTCCTCGTTCACAACGCACGTCGTCACCTCGTCGGGCACCGATACATATTCGGCGATCGTCGCGGCGCTCGCCTCCCTGAAGGGTCCCCGCCACGGCGGCGCGAATATCCGCGTCATGCGCATGTTCGAGGACATGAAGGCCAATATCGATACGCGCGATGACGATCAGCTCAGGGCGTATCTGGAGGCGCTCGTGGACGGCAAGGCGTTCGATCGCGCGGGGCTCATTTACGGCATCGGACACGCCGTGTACAGCATCTCCGATCCGCGTGCCAAAATCTTCAAGGGGTTTGTCGAAAAGCTGTCCTATGAAAAGGGGCTGCACGACGAGTACGATCTGTATGCGCGCGTCGAGCAGTTCGCGCCCGAGATCATTTCCAAAAAGCGCAAGATGTACAAGGGCGTCTCGGCAAACGTCGATTTCTACAGCGGGTTCGCCTACAGCATGCTCAATATCCCCATCGAGCTGTACACGCCTATCTTTGCCATTGCGCGTATGGCGGGCTGGAGCGCACACCGCATGGAGGAGCTCGTCAACGCGGGCAAGATCATCCGCCCCGCGTACCAGGCCGTCGCCGAGCACAGGGAGTACGTCCCGATCAAGGACAGAAAGTAACATACACAAGTCATAAAGCGCCGCGCCCTGCCAACAGGCAGGGCGCGGCGCTTTCTCGTCAGGTCTTTGCAATTAAGCAAAATAATTTTTTTCGTCAAAGCCGAGGCTGATGAGGATGGCGCGGTTGACGCGGCGCATGGTCATGGGCGGCAGCTCGCCGATGCGGCTCATCAGCCGCTTTTTGTCGATCGTTCTGATCTGCTCCAACAAAATGACGCTGTTCTTTGCCAGCCCGAACGCGCACGGCAGTTCGATATGCGTGGGCAGGCGCGCTTTTCCGATCTTGCTCGTGACGGCGGCGGCGATCACGGTGGGGGAATATT
>DXBS01000017.1 GCA_019116405.1 Candidatus Gallimonas intestinigallinarum
ACTGCCCCATCGGCAAGAAGAGCTTCGGCACCGAGAAGATCCTCGAGAACTTCAACGCGCTGATGGACGCAATCGTCCGCGCAAAGCCCGCCGCTGCAAAGGGTCAGTACGTCAAGAGCGTCACGCTCACCAGCACGATGGGCCCCGGCGTCAAAGTCGCTTACAACAAGGGCTAAAAGAGGCGAAAATCGCTTGACGATTGGCGCTTCGTGTGCTACAATACAAACATACCGCAGACAACGGGTGCTTCGGCTCAATATCCCGTCGAGGTAGGATAAAGCAAATACGATATTGTAATTGCCAACTTCCGTGCCTGTCTGCGGTGCGGAAGTTTTTTTAATGCGGCTCCGAGAGGAGTTTACGGAGGTAACTATGTCGGCAAATTTTGAAGCGAAGAAGGCAGTTGTCGAGGAGATCAAGGAAAAGATCTCCGCAAGCAAGTCCGTTGTCCTCGCCAAGTATGACCGTCTCACCGTTGCGGAAGTCACCGCACTGCGCGGCAAGTTCCGCGATGCGAACTGCGAATACAAGGTGTACAAGAACACCCTTGTCCGCAAGGCATTCGATGAGCTGGGCGTCACGGCATTCGACAACGACCTGAACGGCGCAACTGCTTTCGTGTTCTGCCCCGATGAGACGAGCGGCTGCTCCATCATCGCCAAGGCAGTTAAGGAGAACCCCGCGCTCGAGGAGAAGATCGTTCCCAAGAGCGCATACGTCGCAGGCGCCTATGTGGACGCCGAGGGCGTGAAGAAGCTCGCAGCGATCCCTTCGAGAGAGGTATTGCTTGCAAAGATGGTCGGCTGCCTGCAGGCGCCCATCGCAAATCTCGCGTATGTCATGAACGCCATCGCGGGCCAGAAATCTTAAAAAAGAAAATAAGGAGAATTGATCATGGATATCCAGAAGTTTATCGAAGAAGTCAAGTCGATGACCGTTGTCGAGCTCAACGAGTTCGTCAAGGCGCTTGAGGAGGAGTTCGGCGTTTCCGCTGCTGCTCCCGTTGCAGTTGCAGGCGCAGGCGCAGCTGAGGCTGCTCCCGCAGAAGAGGAGAAGACGGAGTTCAACATCGTCCTCAAGGATTTAGGCGCAAACAAGATCGGCGTCATCAAGGTCGTCCGCGAGTTCACGGGCCTTGGCCTTGCAGAGGCAAAGAAGGCAGTCGAAGGTCTCGGCGTTCTCAAGGAAGGCGTGCCGAAGGCAGATGCAGAGGCTGCAGTTGCCAAGCTCAAGGAAGCAGGCGCTACCGCCGTCCTCGAGTAATCGGACCAGAATCAAAAGCTCACGCATTCGCGTGAGCTTTTTTCGTGCTTCAGCGGAGGCGTGGGGGGAGAGTCCTGCATTTTGGCTCCCCCGAAAAGGCAAAAGCTTTTCAGGGGAGCTGGCGCCGAGGGCGCCTGAGGGGTTCTGAGGGGGCACAAAGCCCTTCCGCCCCTTTGGAGCACACGCAGCGAGAAATATCGAAAAATGGTGCGGAAAATGTCGGTATTTTGGCACTGATGCACGGAAAATCGCCGCAATACACAAGATTTTCACGCGTAATTCGGGGAAACCACTTGACGAAACGGCATTTTCACGGTAAAATAAAGAGGAAACATTTGGAGACATTGCTATGAGAAAGAAATTCCTGTATCGCGTTGCCGCCATCGGCTCCTCCGCCCTTATTTTGGCGGGTTCGGCTGCTCTGTTTGCCGGTTGCACGACGTCCAATTATCCCGAGGTGACCATCACCTATTCCTTCAACGGCGAGGATTATGCGGTCACGTACAGACTCTCGCGCGTGGATGCGCCCAGAACGGTGCAGCACTTCATCGAGCTTGCCGATGCCGGTTTTTACGACGGCATGGTCGTGCATGACTATCAGGACTACACGATCAAATCGGGCGGCTATCGCCTTGAGGATGGCGAACTGGTCGAGGTGGACTACCTCTCCGAGGTGCAGCGCCTTGAGAAAGAGCAGGGGATCGAATTTACGCAGTCCGTCTGGGCGGACGAGGAGCGCACCATTCCGCTCTATTCCGTCTACGGCGAGTTCTCGGCGAACGGCGTTGAAAACGAGAACGGCAAGGAGTATGTCCATGAAGCGGGCGCGCTCGTCATGTACTATACCGACAAGGGCTCGGGCAACGAGCAGGTGTGGGTAGAGCGTGCGGACGGCGGCGCGGACAACGACGGCGAGGCATATCAGCAGCTTGGCTACGGTTATAACAGCATCACGTCGCTGTTTTATACCTTCACGGGCGAATCGCGCACGTCGGCGGATGACGCCTATTGCGTCATCGGCATGGCGACCAACTACAGCGAGGCGATGACCAACGGTCTGCTTGCGGCGATCAGCGAATACGAGGATACGCTCGATGAGGAAGCGACCTTCACCGAGACGCAGTCCTCTGTCCCGCTCAATCAATACGACTATTTCCCCAGCGTACGGGCGGCGGGCCTGACGGACGATTTCGAAACGCCCTTGACGATGTCCATCATCATCAAGTCGGTGGAAGTTACCAAATATTAAAGAAAAAAGCACGGGTCATTCCGTGCTTTTTTTTGGCAAAATACAAGCAATCGGGAGGCGAAACATGAAGAAAGGCATCATCCTGTATCGTTCCAAGTACGGCGCGACCAAAAAGTACGCGGGCTGGCTGCAGGAGGCGCTCGGGTATGACTGCGAGGAGGCGTCTGGTGCCGCGCTGCGCCGGGCGGATGCGTATGACGTCGTCCTCTTTTGCGGTGCCGTCTATGCATCCGGCATCAAGGGGCTTTCTCTTCTGAAAAAGAACATGCGAACCCTGCACGGGAAACAGATCGCCGTGCTCTGTGTGGGCGCTTCTCCCTATGACGAGGCGGCGTTTACCGCGCTCAGACAGCGCCATTTCAGCGGTGAATTGGAGGGCATTCCCGTCTGGTATGCGCGGGGCGCGTGGGATACGGACGCCATGACCGCTGTGGACAGGACGCTCTGCAACATGCTCAAAAAGTCGCTCGCAAAGCGCGATCCCGCAACGTACGAGCCGTGGATGCAGGCGCTGATGAGCGTGCAGGACGGCAAGGCGGACTGGACGGACAAAGCATATCTTGCGCCGCTCATCGCGTATTGTACCGCTGAAACCCAAGTGCTGCAGAAGGAATGACGGGAACAGGAGAGCACAGGAAGCCAGGCGCGCCCGCGGCTTTTCGCCGCGGGCGCGCAAATTTTTTTTGCATCCGGTCTTGACAGACGGTGTGCCGTCTCTTATAATATCTAAGAGATACTGCCGTCGGGCAGAACAACATAAGGAGCATGATATGAAGAAGATCTATGTCGGCGCGGCGTACTATCCCGAGGTATGGGAGCCGTCCGAAGTGGACGCGGACATCGTCCGCATGCAGGAGGCGGGCGTCAACGTCGTGCGCGTGGGTGAGTTTGCGTGGGGCGATATGGAGCCGGAGGAGGGCGTCTTTACGCTCGACTGGCTCAAGACGGTCGTAGACAAGCTGTACGCTGCGGGGATTGACGTCATCATGTGCACGCCCAGCTGCACGCCGCCCAGGTGGCTGTTTGAAAAGTATCCCGAGACGCGCATCGTCTACGGCGACAAGGAGCAGACGGAGATCTTCTCCCGCTGCCACCCCTGCAAGTCCTCGCCCGTCATGCGCGAGATGAACCGCATCATCACCGAAAAGCTCGGCGAGGCGTTCGGCGCCCATCCCGCCGTCATCGGCTGGCAGATCGACAACGAGATCTTCCCCTATAACGAGGGCTGCTATTGCGAAAAGTGCCGGGCGGGTTTCCGCGCCTACCTGAAGGAGAAGTACGGCACGCCTGAAAACCTCAACAAGAAGTGGGGCATGGCGCGCTGGTCGCTGGCGTACAAGTCCTTTGACGAGGTCATCCCGCCCGTACGCGGCAGGTGGGAGCATCCCTCGCTGCAGACGGAGTGGACGCGCTTCCATTGCCGGAATATCGTGTCCTACGTCAACGAGCAGGCGGAGGTGCTGCATCAATATACCAAGGCGCCCGTCGGCACCGATATGATGGCGACCAACCTTCTGAGCTATGAGGAGATCAACAGGCAGCTGGACGTCGTGCAGTACAACCACTACGAGCCTGCCGCCGAACTGGGGCGCATGAGCTTTGCCTACGACTTTCTGCGCACCGTCAAGGATAAGCCCTTCTGGGTGACCGAGACGCAGGCTGGCTGGAACGGCAGCACGTTCGCCGAGTTCGGGTACCGTCCCGAGGGGGCGTGCTATGCCAACACCTGGCTGCCCATCGCAAGGGGCGGCGAGATGGTCGAATACTGGCACTTCCGCGCCCATCCCAACGGGCACGAGCTGGCACACGGCGCGCTCTATTCCACGGCGGGAATGGCATACCGCGTCACGGAGGAGATCGGGCGCGCCGCGCAGGAGTTTGCGCGCTGCCGCGACCTGCTTGTGGGCAGCGCGGTCAAGTCCCGCGTCGCCATCCACTATTCCTCGACGGCGGTCATCAATAGCATCAATGCACCCATGATCAAGGGCTTCGACTACCGCAGCACGCTCATGGACCGCGTCCATGCCGCCTTCCGTCATCAGAATGTGGACGTCATCGAGACGGGGCACGCCCTTGACGGCTACGACGTCATTCTCTCGCCCTTCCTCTCCACGGCGGACGAAAAGGGGCTGAAAGAGCGCATCATCGAATGGGTCAAGGCGGGCGGCAAGTGGATCGTCGGCCCCATGAGTGATATCATGACCGAGTACTCGAGCAAGTACACCAATGCGCCCTATTCCTTCCTGGAGGAACTGGCGGGCGTGTACACCAAGTACGAACTGCCCGTCGGAAACGACGTCTACCGCGCAAAATGGACGGACGGCACGGGCGAAATCGGGCTTTCGACCTGTTACAGCGCATACGAACTGCGCGGCGCCAGGGCGCTTGCCGTGTACGAAGACGGCGAGTTCAAAGGGCTTCCCGCCATCACCGAGTATCAGGTCGGCAAGGGGAGCGTCGTGCTTTTTGGCAGCCTTCCCGACCTTGCAACGCTGAAGGCGCTCGCAGGGGGAGAGGATCTGCTGCCCGCGAGCGACAATCTCATCCTCACCGCGCGCACGGGCGAGGCGTCCTGTCTGATCGCCGTCGAGACGGAGGGCAGGGAAGGAACGCTTACGTTGGACGCAGCCTACAGTGAACGCCTCAGCGGCAGAACGCTCAAGGGGGAGGTCGCCGTCAGGCCGTACGAGGTGCTGGTGCTCGTCAGAGCGTGAAACATATCATTTTGCGCATTGGTCGGACATCCGTCGGCGCACATGCAAAGATAAGACAGAAGCCTGCGGTCAAAGACCGCAGGCTTCTGTCAAAATATTGGAGAGAGAAAACAGGGCAGGTTGGGGCTGCGCCTGTTTTTGGCGATATGGAGAAGGACGCTTCGGTCCTTCTGCCCCCTTATCGCGGCGAGCGCCGCGTCAGACGGTTTTCCCCGTCGCTCTTTTATTATATGCGAACATCGTTATGAAATCAACCTACTGTTTGAAAAATGCGCTCTATCACACAAATTTCGCCGAGTAGAGTGGGAAAAGTGCGCTCTACTCCCGGTAGAATTCAGGATTGCAATTGACAACGGGGCGAAGATAGGGTATAATAAGGGCATGGAAGATCAGGATCAACTTGCCGTCACAATCGGAAAAAATATCATGCGGCTGCGGCGCATGGCAAACATGACGCAGCTCGAACTTGCCGAGAAGATCAACTATTCGGACAAGTCCGTCTCCAAGTGGGAGCAGGGCAACGGCATTCCCGACGTGCGCATCCTGGTGCAGCTCGCCGATCTGTTCAACGTCAGCGTGGACGATCTCGTGCGCGAGCATGCCGATGCCCCGGTCATGCCCCGCCGCACCCGCCTGTTCAGGCGCATCATCATCATGCTGCTCTCGGTGGGGCTGTGCTGGCTGGTCGCGGTCGTCGCGTTCGTGTTCACGGGCATCGGGCTGGGGCACTTCAACGGCGTATGGCTCGCCTTTTTGTACGCGGTGCCTGCGTCGGCGATCGTCGTGCTCGTCTTTTCCTGCATCTGGCACTATCCTTGGGTGCGCATCAGCGCGGTCACCGTGCTCATCTGGACGGTGCTCGCCTGCATCCATCTGACCGCGCTCGTCTGCGGGCTGGATTTTGACGCGGTCCCCGTGAACTATATCTACCTCATCGGCGTACCGCTGCAGATTTTGTCCCTCATCTTCTATTTTCCCTGGAAACGGCTTCGCAACCCGTTTGAAAAAAACTGAACCCGTGCGCGTGTCCGCGAGGCACGCGCCCGTCTGTATTCGGAGGTATCTATGAAAGAGATCGCTCTGCCGCAGGGGGAAGAAGCGCGCAAGAAAAGGGCGCGCTCCCTGCGCAGGAAACGCAAATTTACGAACGGCGCCGTGTTTGCCGTGGCGCTTGTCGCCATCGCCTGTCTCATCGGCCTGCTGGTTGCCGCCATCATGCTGCAGACGGGGGAGCGGGAGCAGGCGCGCGACACGGTGCTCTATATCCTCACAGGCTCATTCACGGGCGGCGCGGTGCTGTTCGCGCTCGCGGCGTTCGGGCTGGGCGTGCTCGCAACGCGCATACAGGCGGCCGAGATGGACTACCTGGAGCGCATGTGCGGCATGGACTGCTTCTATGTCGGGGACGCCACCGTCGCGCAGTTCTGTGAAAAGGAGCTGTATATCCGCTCGGAATCGCCCGACAAGAAGGCGAAGATCCATATTCCGTACAGGGAGATTCGCTTCCACTCCGTCTGCACGCGCAAAAAGCCGTGCGAGAAGGGCAAGTGGAGCGTCGTCATCGAGGTGCCGTCGCACTACGTCTTAAAGCGCAGCGGCGCGCCCAAGGCGTTCATCGAGACGGACGGCAAGGAGCGGCTGTACCGCATTCTGCAGGCGCGCGGACTTGAACTTTTGGGCGAACGTCCCCCGCACGAGGGCGAGAAGCGCCCCAATACCCGCTATCCCGCGACGGCCAAACTGCTCCTTCCCGACGCAGACAAGCGCCGCCGCAATCTCATCATCATCGGCGTCAACGCGCTCATTGTCGTCGCGGGCATCCTCGTCGCCATCTTCTGGCGGGACATGACGCTGCTCGGCGCCATCCTCTGCGTGTTGGGCGCGGTGTTCGTCGCGCGCGGGATCGCGGGCTATGTGCAGTCAAAGGGCATCCTCACACTGGGGGAAGCGGGGCTGTACTGGAAGGAGAGCGGCAATGCCGCCGCCGAGCGGTTCTTCCTCAAGTGGGAGGTCATCGAGTCCGTCCGCTACGAGACCATTCAGGACAAGCGCTTTATCGTTGTGCAGTGCTCCTTCGGCGCCTTCCACCTGCCCGATATCGCGGGCGCATGCGAGGCGATCGACGCGGCAAAGCCCGGGATCTGCGCATGAGGGAACTCGTCGTTCACGGCGTTTACCGCCATTTCAAGGGCAGGCTGTACTATGTGGAGGGCACGGCGATCCACAGCGAGACGGGGGAGACTTACGTCGTCTACCGCCAGTTGTACGGCGAGCGGCAGTGCTATCTCCGTCCGCTCGGGATGTTTCTCTCCGAAGTGGACCGCGAAAAGTACCCGCACGCCGCGCAGAAATACCGCTTTGAAGAGGTGAATGAGGGGTGAGGCAAGCGCCTTGCGCCGGGGGAGAGAATATGCTCTGCACCAACTGCGGGCGGCGGCCCGCACAGCAATATAAGCGCATCGCGGACGGAAAAGAGGTCATCGTCGAACTCTGTCCTGCGTGCTATCAGAAGCTCTATCCCGAAAAGGAGAGCAACTTTTTCCTGTCCGTCCTGAGCAGTGTGGACGGCGTGGATGCCGTCTGTCCCGTCTGCGGCACGACCTTCGGGGAGTTCCGCCGCACGGGGCTTTTGGGGTGCGCGGGGTGCTATGAGGCGTTCCGCGTGCCGCTTTCCAAGACGGTGCGCAGCGTACAGGGAAGCACGCAGCACCGCGGCAAGCGCCCGACGCAGGCGGACGCGGAGGAGCGCTACGACCGTCTGCGCGCCTATATCGCGCGGCGCGAGGCATTGCGCGAGGAGATGGAGCGGGCGATGCGCCGCCACGATTACGAGCGCGCGCAGCAGTTGCAGCAGGCGCTCAAGGCGATGTCTCTGTCGGAGGACGACCAATGAACACGATCTGTGAAAGTTTTGAGAGCGTCGCCGTCTCCACGCGCATGCGCCTGGCGCGTAACTTTGCCGATTTTCCCTTCCCCGGGCGGCTCATGCGCGATGCGCACGCCGAGGAGCAGGCGCAGGAGATCGAGCGCCTCGTCAGCGCCTCCCTCGCCAAGGTGGACAGCTTTACACTCTATGAGATGCGCAACCTCTCGGACGAGCGTGCCAATCTGCTCGTCGAGCGCAACCTCATCTCGCGCGATCTGCTGCGCCATAGGCCGATCGCCTCGGCGCTCGTCTCGGACGATCAGATCATCTCCATCATGCTCAACGAGGAGGATCATGTCCGCGAGCAGTACTTCATGCAGGGGTTTGACCTCGCCAAGGCATATGAGCGTATTATGGGACTGGACGACGTCATCTCCGAATCCATTCCCTTCGCCTATGACGAAGAACTTGGATATCTGACCGCCTGCCCGACCAACCTCGGCACGGGGCTGCGGGCGTCCGTCATGCTCTTTCTGCCCGCCCTCTCGCGGCGGGGCGTGCTGGCACGGCGGCTCCTGCCCGCGCTGACCAGCAAGGGACTCACCGTCCGCGGGGCGATGGGCGAGGGCAGCGGCGCGGAGGGCGATCTCTTTCAGGTGAGCAACGAACGCACGCTGGGGGTCTCGGAGGAAGAGATCCTCTCCTTCGTCGAACAGGCGATCGCCTCCGTCGTCGAAATGGAGCTGCTGGAGCGCGCCCGCATGAAGGCAGAGGGGGGCGTAACATTAAAGGACCGAGTCAGCCGCGCGCACGGCATCCTCACCCACTGCTGCGTGCTGGATGAGCACGAATTCGTGCGCCGTGTCGCAGATCTCAAGCTTGGTCTGGCGCTCGGATATTTTCAGGACGACGAGCCTGAGGACCGCGCACAGGACTGGACGGAGGAGCACATGTGGGAACTGGATGAGCTCGCCGTCGCCATGCGTCCCGCAGGGATCAACCGCCTGAACGGTGCGCTGCTCACGAAGGAGGCGCAGGATATCTACCGTGCCGAATATGTGGGCAAGGCCGTCCTCGGGATGCGGCTGGAACTTGTTTGAAAGGAGATTCGCGTTTGGATACTTCTCATTTTTCCGATCACCTTCAGCAGGCGGTCAGCCTTGCGGAGGAAGCAGCAAAGCACTATCACACCAACTATATCGGAACGGAGCACGTCCTGCTTGCCATGATGTGTGTCACGGACAGCACGGCG
The DNA here is from genome assembly GCA_019116405.1 of Candidatus Gallimonas intestinigallinarum. Next base: position 9,345 of record DXBS01000017.1, read on the forward strand.
AGCCGCCTTTTGATCGCCTCGGGCGCGAGCATCGAAAAGTACCGCGAGGGCTTTCGCCGTCACCTCGATCATAACCTGCCCGTCTACGGGTTCACGCCCCGCGCCAAGCGGGCGTTCGATCTCGCGCGCGAATTTGCGCTCAACGAGAGCGACCGGCTGGATGCCATCACGGGCACCGAGCACGTCCTTCTTGCCATCCTCGCCGACGAGGGCGGCATCGGCATCCAGCTGTTGAGCGGCATCGGCGTCGACCCGGACGAGGTCGTGCGGCGCACGGAGGAGTTTATCGGCCCCCTGCATGAGGAGGACGAAGTCGACCGCAGCGTGCAGAGCCCGCGCCAGCCCTCGGACGAGGGCGCCGCGCTCAGCGCCGGGCTGCTCGCCTATGGCGTCGATCTCACCCGCCGCGCCCGCGAAGGCAAGATCGATCCCGTCATCGGCAGGCGCAAGGAGATCGAAAAGGTCATCCAGATCCTCTCCCGCCGCTCCAAGAACAATCCCGTCCTTATCGGCGAGCCGGGCGTGGGCAAGAGCGCCGTCGTCGAGGGGCTGGCACAGGCGATCGTTTCGGGCAATGTCCCCGAACTTCTGCGCAACAAGACGGTGTTTTCGCTCGATCTTTCGGGACTGGTCGCGGGCACGCGCTATCGCGGGGATTTCGAGGAACGATTAAAGAACATTGTAGACGAGGTCACGAGCAATCGCGATATCATTCTCTTTATCGATGAGATTCACATGATCGTCGGCGCGGGCGGATCCTCGGACAATACGATGGACGCCTCCAATATCCTAAAGCCCATGCTCGCGCGCGGGGAGTTGCAGACGGTCGGCGCGACGACGCTGGAGGAGTACCGCAAGTATATCGAAAAGGACGCGGCGCTCGAGCGGCGTTTTACGCCCGTCACCGTCTCCGAGCCGAGTATCGAGGATACCATTGCCATTCTGCGCGGCATCAAGGACAAGTACGAGGCGCATCACAACGTCGTCATCACGGACGCCGCGATCGAGGCGGCGGTGCGCCTGTCCGACCGCTATATCACCGACCGCTTTCTGCCCGACAAGGCAATCGACCTCATTGACGAGGCGGCGAGTAAGGCGCGGCTGGATGCATACACGGGGCCGGAGGAGTTTCGCGCCGCCGAAGAAAAGCTCGCGCGGCTGAGAGCCGACCGCGAAAAGGCGGCAAAGTGGAACGACGCAGTGCGGGGCGCAAAGCTGGATCGGGAGATCGCGTCGCTCTCGCAGTCCATTGCCGCCAGTCGCGCGGCGTGGGAGTCGGAGCGCAACGCCGCACACCTGTCCATCGGCGCGGAGGAGGTCGCGACCATCGTGAGCGGCTGGACGGGCGTGCCCGTCAACAAACTCACCGAGGCGGAGAGCGAGCGGCTCATGCATCTCGAAGAGGAGCTGCACCGCCGCATCGTGGGGCAGGAGGAGGCGGTCACTGCCGTCGCCAAGGCCATCCGCCGTGCGCGCGCGGGGCTCAAGGACGCGGGCAAGCCCATCGGCTCCTTCATCTTCGTCGGCCCCACGGGCGTGGGCAAGACCGATCTTTCCAAGGCGCTCGCCGAGAGCATGTTCGGGGACGAAAAGATGCTCGTGCGGCTGGACATGTCCGAGTACATGGAGAAGAGCTCCGTCTCCAAGCTCATCGGCGCGCCTCCCGGGTACGTCGGCTTTGACGAGGGGGGCGGACAACTCACCGAGCGCATCCGCCGCCAGCCCTATTCGGTCGTGCTGTTCGATGAGATCGAAAAGGCGCATCCGGACGTATTCAATCTGCTGTTGCAGATCCTCGATGACGGCAGGCTGACGGACAGCCGCGGCAGGGTGGTGTCCTTCAAGAACACCGTCATCATATTAACGAGCAACGTCGGCGCGCACGAGGTCAAGGACGCGGCGCCCCTCGGGTTCTCGCAGGCGAGCAAGGAGAGCGCCTATGACAGCATGAAGGAGCGCATCGAGGAGGCGTTGAAGCGCCAGTTCAAGCCCGAATTTCTCAACCGCCTGGACGACGTCATCGTCTTTCACAAGCTCTCGCGCGAGAATGCGGCGCTCATCTGCGAGCGCATCGTCGCCTCGCTGCAAAAGCGCCTGAAGACGCGGGACATTGAACTGGAAGTGCGTCCTGCGGCGCTTGAAAAGCTGGTGGACGAGGGCTACAGCGAGGAGTTCGGCGCGCGCCCCTTGAAGCGTGTCGTGCGACGCCGCATCGAAGACAGGCTGTCCGAGGAGATCCTGCAGGGCAGGGTGGGCGGCGGCAGCGTCGTCGCCGTGGACGTCGAAAACGGCGAATTTGTCTTTCGCACCGTCTGAGCTCTCTTAAAAAAGCAAGCAATATCATAACAGCGCGCCCCGCAAGCCGTTCGGCTTGCGGGGCGCGCTGTCTGGATTTAAGGAAGTTGTCAAATATGCTTGGCAAGCATCGCCCAATGTCATCGCAAGAATGCCGCCATCATCTCGCAGGCGCGCGGCAGGAACAGCCCAGCCGCGGCGGCGGTCTCCTCGTCATAACGCGCCGCGCCCTCTCTTTCCTCGTCGCTGCGATAGAGGAGGAAGGGGACGGGGTCGGCGGTGTGCGTCTTTAAGGCGATGGGCGTGGGGTGGTCGGGGCAGATGAGCATGGAGAACTGTTCGCCCGCCGCGCGCAGCCGCTCGCAGACCGTTTTGACGACGCCGTCGATCTGCTCAATGGAATAGATCTTCTTTTGAATGTCGCCGTGGTGACCGCACTCGTCGGGCGCCTCCATGTGCACATACACAAAGTCCAACCCTCCGAGCAGCGCGTCGGCGCAGGCGTCTGCCTTGCCCTGAAAGTTGGTGTCCCAGTTGCCCGTCGCGCCCGCGACGTCGATGATTTTAAGCCCCGCTAAAATGCCGATGCCCTTGACGAGGTCGACCGCCGAGATGACGCCGCCCCTCTTCTGGTAGAGCGCTTCAAAGGCGGGCAGCGCGGGCTTGGTGCCCTCGCCCCAGAACCAGACGGCGTTGGCAGGATTCTTGCCCTGTGCGCGCCGCTTTTGATTGACGGGGTGATCTTTGAGAATGTCCCACGATCGCACCATCATGTCAAGCAGTGCTTCGCTCCCCTCGCCCGCAGGCAGATAGGGGGAAATCTTCCGATCGGAGATGTCGTGCGGGGGCGTGAGTGTTCGCCCCGTTCTGCCGCTATTCTCGACGAGGCAATGGCGGTATGAAATGCCCGCGTGCAGCGTAAAGCGGGGACTGTCAAACTGCTTTTTCAGCGCTGCGATCAGCTCTTTTGCCTCCTGCGTGGAGATCTCGCCCGCGGAGTAGTCCAGCATGGTCTTCTGTGCGAACGGCTCTTCCTCGGAGAGGGTGACGAGGTTGCATCTGAGCGTCACGTCGGTGTCTTTCAAGGGAATGCCGATGGACGCCGCCTCCAAAGGGGAACGCCCCGTATAGTACAGGGCGGGGTCATAGCCGAGCACGGAGAGGTTGGCGACGTCGCTGCCCGGGGCAAACCCCGTGGGCACGGTGCGCATGAGTCCCAGCGTGCTTTTTCTTGCAAGCGCGTCGATATAGGGTTTGTGGGCAAGCTGCAGGCAGGTCTTGTTGTCCCGTTCGGGCAGGGAATAGCCCGCCATGCCGTCGCCCAGGATGACAATATATTTCATGGTGCCTCCTTAGTCGTTTAAGTTCCAGTCGATGGGCGAAATGCCGTGCGCTGTGAGGTAGGCGTTTGTCTTGGAGAAGTGGCGGCATCCGAAGAACCCATTGTATGCGGAGAGGGGAGAGGGATGTGCGCACTCCAGAACGAGGTGCTTGCTCGTATCGATGAGCGCCTTTTTCCTGCGCGCGTTGCCGCCCCAGAGGAGAAAAACGAGGTGCTCTTTTTGCGCGCTCAGAATGGAGATGACCGCGTCGGTGAACCAGCTCCAGCCGCAGCCGGCGTGCGAGTTCGCCTGATGCGCCCGCACCGTGAGCGCCGTATTGAGGAGCAGCACGCCCTCCTTCGCCCACTTGGTGAGGTTGCCCGACTTGGGCGGCGGATAGCCCAGATCGTCCTGCAATTCCTTGAACATGTTCTCCAGCGACGGGGGCTTGGGGACGCCGTCCTGCACGGAAAAGCACAGCCCGTGCGCCTGTCCCTCGTTGTGGTAGGGATCCTGCCCCAGCAGCACCGACTTGACGTTCGCAAAGGGGGTATAGCGGAAGCAGTTATAGATGTCGTACATATCGGGATAGACGATATGCCGGCGATATTCCTCGATGAGGAAGGCGCGTATTTTTTTGTAGCGCTCGTCCGCAAAGAGGGGTGCGAGCGGCTCTTTCCAGTCTCCGAGGTCGATCATAGCGCCTCCAGTACGGCAAGATACGCCGCAAGCTCTTTTTTTGCCGCGGGCAGATCGTGCTCTAAATAGTTGCCGCACTCTTCGCGCTTTGCGCCGGGAACTTCCTCCAGGGCGAGCGCGACGGGAATGCACTCCCTGAGGAGCGCAAGGACCTCGTCATAGGGAAGGCGCAGGGTCAGCAGATAGAATCCCGTGCGGCAGCCCATGGGCCCGAAGTAGACGATCTTGTCCTTTTCGCGGCTGTTTCGAAGAACGGTCGCCAACAGGTGTTCGATCGTGTGCAGCGCCTTGGGCGTGATATAGTCGCCCGCGTTGGGCTTTTTGAAGCGCAGGTCAAAGGTCGTAATACCGTTTGCGTCCGTCTGCGCGTGCAGCCCCACGGCGAGTGTATCGTGGTTTTTCTGAAAAGAGGGGATTTTTTCCATGGTCGTATGTTATTGATAGATGCCGCGCTCAGTCCAGAGCGGCGAAGATCTCGCCCATGAACGCCTTTAAGTTGAGCGCCGCGCGCGCGAGATTTTTTTCAAATTGTTCGGTCGTGCTGCCCGCCCCGTAAATATCGGAGATGGCTTTGACCGAGACGCAGGGCACGCCCGCGTACTTGCAGACCTGCGCGATCGCCGCGCCCTCCATGTCGCGGATGTGCGCGCCCAGGCGGATGAGCAGGTCGTGATCGACGGGGGAGTCGTTGAACCGGTCGCCGCTTCCCAGGGCGCGGCGGGGAAAGTCGAGCGCCGCGGGGGTATACAGGGGCAGGAAGTTCTCCGTCTCGCCGTCCAGGGTCCCGATCTCGCCGCCCTCCAGCTGCGTGATATCGAAGTCATACTGTACCGCCTTGTCGATGAGGTAGACTTCGGTGAGCTCGGTGTTGTGATCGAGTCCGCCGGCAACGCCGAAATTGAGGACGACGTCCGCGCCCTTTTCGAGAACCGCGCATGTTCCGACGGCGGCGTTGACCTTGCCCACGCCGCACACGCACAGCGCGACGTCCTTGCCGAACGCCTTGCCTAGGTACACGGGCTTGCCGTGTACGGTGAGAAGATTTTCCATGTCCATCTGGTCGAGGAGGGCAGACGCCTCCGAATCCAGCGCAATGACTGCTCCGATCATATGAATAAGGCTCCTTCAGATTGTTTGAAACAATTATATCAATTTTTTCCCTGTTTTGCAACGGTATCGTATGGATTTTTGTGCGGACGGCGATAAAATGTCGCAAGGAGGATGTTATGAACCCGTTTGAATTGAAGCCGCAAAAGGCAGACAAGATTTTCACCGACTGGAAAAAGGTACTCGTCAAGCCGTACGATAAGCACACCGTTGACCCCTACACCCGTCTGCGCGTCATTTTAATGTCGGGCACGGAGTTTGAGTCCGTCCGCTGTACGCACGCGATGACCCGCCAATGTCCCAACAACGACGTGCGCCGCCGCCTCGCCTACATGCGCCGCGGAGAACAGCTCCAGCAAAAGCGCGTCGCTTCCCTGAAGCCGTCCGACGAGACCATTTTGGAGCATACGATCGGCTACGAACAGCTCGCGGTCGACCTGACCGCCAACCTCGCGCTGAGCGAAAAGAACAGCTATGTCAAACAGCAGCTCGATTTCGCGCTCCTGGAGGACTTCGACCACCTCTACCGCTATGCCGACCTTATGGAACTGGAGAAGGGCGGTGATCCCGCGCAGCTGGTCGGCGACTATACCGAGATCATGCCCGGGCGCCCCACCGTGGCGGAGTACCGTCACCCGTATGACGACGTCAACTTCTATATCAACGGCTATCTCAACGACCTCAAGACCAAGCTGAATATCAATATCATCACGGCGGCGGAACAGCAGACGATGAACTTCTATATGAACGTCGGCAATCTCTACGCCTCGCCGCTCGGACGGCAGCTGTATAACGAGATCGCAATGATTGAAGAGCAGCACGTCACGGGCTACGGCTGCCTGAAGGATCCCTGCATGACGGACTGGGAGCGCCTGCTCATGAATGAGTACACGGAATGCTATCTCTACTATTCCTGCTACGAGGACGAGACGGACGCTCGCATCAGGAAGATCTGGGAGATGCACTTTGAGGAGGAAGTCGCGCACCTGCACGAGGCGGCGGAGCTTCTGCACACCTACGGCGGCAAAGTCTGGCAGCAGGTCCTGCCCGAGGGCGGCGCGTTCCCCGAACTTCTGAAGTTCCGTTCGCAGAAGGAGTATATCCGCAATATTTTAAAGACGGTGCGCCTGACGGGCGTCGAGGAGGGGTTCGAGGAACTGGAAAAACTGCCCGATTCCTTCCGCTACTTTTCCTACAATGCGCGCATTCACGGCAGCGTACAGCAGGCGGGGACGCATACGGTCATCGAGAAGGCAATCGCGCACCTCGGCGAGGACTACCGCATTCAGGACAAGGAGCACCCCGTCCGCGCCCTTGCCGACAGAACGCGCGACAACACCGAGACGGGAAGGGTGAAAGGGGCGTAATAATTCACACTTTTTCTTTCGAACTGACGAAAGAAAAAGTCGTGAG
>DXBS01000123.1 GCA_019116405.1 Candidatus Gallimonas intestinigallinarum
TCTTCGGCGAGCAGGCAGTGCTCTGCGGCGGCGTCACCGCGCTCATGAAGGCAGGCTTTGAGACGCTCGTCGAGGCGGGCTATGACCCCCGCAATGCCTACTTTGAGTGTATCCACGAGATGAAGCTCATCGTCGACCTCATCTACAACGGCGGCTTCAAGAAGATGCGCTACTCCATTTCCGACACGGCGGAATTCGGCGACTACGAGACAGGCAAACGTCTCATCACCGACGAGACCAAGGCGGAGATGAAGAAAGTCCTGCACGAGATCCAGGACGGCACTTTTGCCTCCAAGTGGATCTCCGAAAACAAGAGCGGCGGCAGGGCACACTTCAATGCGTGCCGCGAAATGGAAGCTTCGCATATGCTTGAAAAGGTGGGCGAGGAACTGCGTGAGCTGTATTCCTGGAACAAGGAAGATAAGTACAGCGAAACCAAGTAAGCAAAACTAACGTATATTTGTCTGAAACAACTCTCTGCCCTCCGGCAGGGGGTTGTTTTTGTTTGTCGGTTACAAATTAAGCAAATTTTTTTGTAATTTCCAGTAAAAAAATGCGAAAGAGGTATTGAAACCCGGCGCAAAATATAGTATAATAGAATCGATGCAGGCAGCTATATGCTGTTCGCAAAGCTAAGGGGGAACTTCGGTTCAAAAGGAGTACAGGATGCAGCAGAAGCTGAACCAACAGACGGCGAACGAAGCGACGGGCAACATGACGGATTTCCCGCTCTACTTGTACCATCACGGAAAGAACGACAGGATCTATGAGATCTTCGGTGCGCACAAGGAAGTGCGCGACGGCAAGGAGGGGTACATCTTCCGCGTTTGGGCGCCGCACGCGCGCAGTGTGTCCGTCGTCGGCGATTTCAACGACTGGAACGTCAACGCAAACGTCATGTACCGCATGATCGACGGGGAGAGTTTTGAACTGTTTATTCCCGATGTCAAGCAATACGACACCTATAAGTATTGCATCACTGCGGCAGACGGCAGACAGCTCATGAAAGCCGATCCCGTCGGATTCCATACGGAGACGCCTCCGGCGACTGCCTCCAAACTCTATGATCTGGACGGCTATGAGTGGAAGGATGCGGCGTACTTTGAAGCGATCGGTAAGCGCAATATCTTTGTGTCGCCGATGAATATCTACGAAGTCAATCTTCTCTCCTGGCGCCGCCACGATGACGGGAATTACTATTCCTACCAGGATCTGGCGCGAGAGCTCGTGCCGTACGTCAAAGAGATGGGGTACACGCACGTCGAATTCATGCCGGTCACGGAATTCCCGTTCGAAGGCTCATGGGGTTATCAGGTGACGGGCTACTATGCCGTTACCTCGCGCATGGGCACGCCCAAGGACTTCATGGCGCTCGTCGATGCCTTCCACGCAGCGGGGATCGGCGTCATCCTCGACTGGGTGCCCGCGCACTTCCCCAAGGACGCACAGGGGCTCTACGAGTTTGACGGACAGCCCCTGTATGAGAGCAGTCAGTGGGACAGAATGGAGCACAAGAGCTGGGGTACGCGCCGCTTTGATTATGGCAGGAACGAGGTACTCTCCTTCCTTATTTCCGACGCCTGCTTCTTCTTCGACAAGTACCATGTCGACGGACTGCGAGTGGACGCCGTTGCGTCAATGCTCTACCTGGACTACGACAAGCGCCCCGGAGAATGGGTCCCCAATATTTACGGCGAAAACAAGAACCTTGAGGCGATCGCCTTTTTAAGAAAGCTCAACGAGGCGGTATTCCTGCGCTATCCCTATGCGCTGATGATCGCGGAGGAGTCCACGGCATGGGGGCTTGTGACCAAGCCCGGTTCGGTCGGCGGCCTCGGCTTCAACTTCAAGTGGAACATGGGCTGGATGAACGATATGCTCTCGTACATCTGTCTCAATCCCTATTTCCGCATGTATAATCACAGCAAGCTCACATTCTCCATGATGTACGCCTTCTCGGAGAACTATGTGCTTCCCATCTCGCATGACGAGGTCGTGCACGGGAAGTGCTCGCTGATCAACAAGATGCCCGGAACATACGAAGAAAAGTTTGCGGGCGTGAGGTCCTTCCTCGGCTATATGATGGCGCACCCCGGCAAGAAGCTCAACTTCATGGGCTATGAGTTCGGTCAGTTCAAGGAGTGGGATTATCACGAGGGGCTGGAATTCTTCCTGCGCGACACATATGAACTGCACGGAAAACTCTCGCTGTACGTCAATGATCTCAACCACTATTATCTCTCGACACCGGCAATGTACGAGATCGAGGATTCGTGGGACGGCTTTGAGTGGATTGCGCCCGACGATGCAGATAAAAATATCGTCGCCTTTTTGAGAAAGGACAAGGCGGGCAATGAGGTCATCGTGGTCGCATGCTTTTCCGGCATCGATATGCCAGACTATCGTCTTGGCGTGCCTTCCCGCGGCAAATACCGCGTCGTCTTCTGTTCTGATGATGCAAAGTATGGCGGCGACGGCAAGATCACCAAACGAGTAATCAACGCGACCAAGAAGCTCAGCCACGGCAAGCCATATTCCATCCCGCTTGCAATGCCCAAGATGTCCTGCCTGTATCTGGTGAAAGAACCGGAAGCACCCAAGGCAGATAAGGCTTCGACGGCAAAAAAGACGCCCGCAAAAAGGGCGGTAAAATCCACGGCTTCTGCGACGAAAACGTCGAAGAACAAATAAGAAAATCTGAAAGACTTGATAGGGGGTTCTATATGCAAAGAAAGAAGGAATGTGTTGCAATGCTGCTTGCAGGCGGACAGGGAAGCAGACTGTACGCCCTGACAAACAACATTGCAAAGCCTGCGGTTGCGTTTGGCGGCAAGTATCGGATCATCGACTTCCCGCTCTCCAACTGCATCAATTCGGGCATCGATACGGTGGGTGTGCTCACCCAGTATGAGCCGCTCGAGCTCAACGAGTATATCGGAAACGGTCAGCCGTGGGATTTGGACCGCGCCTTTGGCGGCGTACATATCCTGTCGCCCTACCAGGCTAAGAAAAAGTCGTCCTGGTTCGAAGGCACTGCTAACGCGATCTACCAGAATATGGCGTTCATGCAGAAGTACAATCCCGAGTATGTACTCATCCTTTCGGGCGATCATATCTATAAAATGGACTACGCGGCGATGCTCAAGGCGCACAAGGCAACGGGCGCGGACTGCACGATCGCCGCGATCGAAGTCCCTTTGAAGGAGGCATCCCGTTTCGGCATCCTCAACGTCAATGAGGACGGTTCCATCTATCAGTTTGAAGAAAAACCCAAGCAGCCCAAGAGCAATCTTGCATCCATGGGCATCTATATCTTCACGGCGAGCAAGCTCTTCAAATACCTCACGGAGGACGACGCAAATCCCAACTCCAGCAAGGACTTCGGCAAGGACGTCCTGCCCGCCATGCTCAATGCGGGCGAGAAGATGTTCTCCTACCGCTTCAGCGGCTACTGGAAGGACGTCGGCACGATCTCCTCGCTGTGGGAGGCAAACATGGACCTGCTCGGCGAAGAGCCTGCGTTTGACGTCAGCGATCCCGACTGGAAGATCCACTCCCGCAATCCGCTTGCACCGCCCGAATATATCGGTGATCAGGCGCATGTCAATAATTCGCTCATCTCGCTCGGCTGCGAGGTAGAGGGCACGGTCGTCAACTCCGTCCTCTCCAGTAACGTCGTCGTTGAGGAGGGCGCTGAAGTTGTAGACAGCGTTCTGATGGCTGGCAGCGTCGTCAAGTCGGGCGCGAAGGTCGTCTATTCCATCGTGGATGAGCACACCGTAATCGAGAGCGGCGCCGCCGTCGGCGAAGACAAGGAAAAGGGCACAGGCATCGCGGTGCTCGGCAGAAATATCACGATCGGCAGCGGCGCAAAGGTCGCCGGCGGTCAGATCTTGGATAAGGACTATAAGGGGGAGTAAAAAGATGGCACATTCGGCAGTTGGAGTTATTTTTTCCAATATACATGATGAAAACATTCCGGAGCTCTCCCGCCACAGGACGATGGCGTCCATCCCTTACGGCGGACGTTATCGCCTCATCGATTTCGCGCTCTCCAACATGGTCAATGCGGGGATCACGACAGTCGGCGTCGTCACCAAATACAATTATCAGTCGCTGATCGACCACCTCGGCAGCGGCAAGGACTGGGACCTCGCGAGAAAGGACGGCGGCATCATCCTGCTGCCTCCCTATTCGGATGAGACCGATACACCCTATACCAATCGTCTGGAAGCGCTCAAGGGGATCACGGGCTTCCTCAATCATCGCAATGAAGAATATGTCGTCATTTCCGATTGCGACGGCATTGCGCATATCGACATCGCAGATATCATTGCATATCATGAAGAGAAGGGCGCTGATATCACGATGGCGTACCACGAAGAAGCGGGCAAGATCGATCAGAGCTATTTCCTGACGTTCGCCGCAAATGAGACGGGCCGTATCGAGGAAGTGCAGATCAGCCCCAAGACGACGGCGACGAGCAAGTCCAACGTCTATATCAATATCATGGTCATCAACCGCGAATTCCTGCTCGATATCATTCAGGACGCGGTGACAAGAGGTCTGACCAGCTTCGGCAAGGATATCCTGACCAAACAGGTGGACTCGCTCAAACTGTATGCCTATCGTTTTGACGGCTATTATGCGGGCGTCAATTCGCTGCAGAAGTACTATTCTCACAGCATGGAACTTCTGGATAAAAAGACCCGCGACGAACTGTTCGGCGCGCGTGATATCTATACAAAGGTACGCGATTCTGCGCCCAGCAAATATGCAGACAGTGCGATCGTCAAAAATTCGCTCATCTCCGATGGCTGTGTCATCGAAGGTACGGTGGAGAACTGCATCCTGTTCCGCGGCGTGAAGGTCGGAAAGGGGAGTGTCCTCAAGAACTCTATCGTCATGCAGGACACCGTGATCGGTTCGAACGTCGAACTGGACAGCGTGATCACCGATAAAAATGTTGTCATTCGCGACAGGCGTCACCTTGCCGGTTGCGCGGAGCTGCCCTTCTTCATCGGAAAAGGCAGAATGGTCTGACTTTGGATGCGGCGATCCGCCCATTTAATGGGCGGATCGCGGATAGCATTCGGATAATTTGGGAATGATAAGGAGGAATTTATGGCAGCTACGAAAAGCACAACCAAAAAAAGTACGGCAAAAAAGGCGCCCGTTGCGGCCGTCGAGCCGGAAGTAAAAGAAGTAAAGGAGGAGAATGCTGAACTTACAGCGCAGCCTGTTGAGACGGCAGAACCCGCCAGCGTACCGCCCGTTGAGGTGGTCAGCGAGCCCGCTCCCGCACCGCAGGAGGAGTCTGCGCCTGAGGTCTATGTAGAGCCGAAGAAGAAGATCATGTTTGTCGCGTCCGAGGCGGCGCCCTTCATTGCGACGGGCGGGCTTGCCGAGGTCATCGGCTCGCTTTCCAAGGCAATTGCGGCAGACGAGCGGTATGACGTCCGCGTCATTATCCCGCTCTACCAAGATATCAAGAAGGAATACCGCAAGGACTTCAAGTTCATCGGCAATATCTTTGTTCCGCTCTCGTGGCGCAACCAGTATTGCGGGATCTTTGAGTATGAGGCAAACAACGTGAAGTTCTATTTCGTGGACAACGAATACTACTTCAAGCGTCCCGGCTGCTACGGCTACTACGATGACGGCGAGCGCTTCGCCTTCTTCAGCCGCAGCGTCATGGAGATCCTGTCCTTCCTCGGGTTCTATCCCGATATCCTGCACTGCCACGACTGGCAGGCGGCCCTGGCGGCGATCTATCTCAAGACGATCTACTGCTTCCGCCCTGAATACCAGTTTATTCGTGCGGTGTTTACCATCCACAATATCGAATACCAGGGAAAATATTCGCTGGATATCCTCGAAGATCTGTTCGGAATCTCCAACCGCTATCGCTACCTCGTCGAATACGATCGCTGCATCAACCTGATGAAGGGCGCGATCGAATGCTGCGAGCGCTTCTCGACGGTCAGCCCGACATATGCAGGGGAGATCAAAGATCCCTATTATTCGCACGGGCTGGATCAGATCGTCAGACGCAACGAATTCAAACTCTGCGGCATTCTGAACGGCATCGATACCGACTACTACAATCCCAAGACCGACCAGTCTCTGTTTGCAAACTATGACGCAGAGGACGTCTCCAATAAGGCGATCTGCAAGGAAGAGTTGCAGCGCATGCTCAATCTTCCCGTAAAGCCGGATACGCCCATCATCGCCATGATCACGCGTCTGGTCGCACATAAGGGGCTCGATCTCGTCAAAGAGGTCATCGAGCAAGTCCTGCGTCAGGATGTCCAGTTCGTCCTGCTTGGCACAGGCGATTCCGCATACGAGAACTATTTCAGCGACCTTGCCCGCAGATATCAGGGGAAGGTGGTGTCCATCATCTCCTTCAACGCCGATCTCTCGCGCAAGATCTATTCGGGAGCAGATCTCTTCTTGATGCCCTCCAAGAGCGAGCCTTGCGGGCTCTCCCAGATGATCGCATCCCGCTACGGTACGGTTTCAATCGTACGCGAAACAGGCGGTCTGCGCGACAGCATTCAGCCGTACGGCGCGGGCGGAAACGGATTCACCTTCCATGACTACAACGCCTACGACATGCTGTATGTCATCAACGAGGCGCTTGGCGTCTATCACAACAAAGAGGCATGGCGCGCACTGCAGAAGAAGGCGATGGAGACCGATTTCTCCTGGGCAAAGTCTGCACAGTACTACATCGGGTTGTATCTCGGCATGCTTAACTGACGGCGAAAAAGGAACAGCATCCTTCTTAAAGGGATCAAGAGAGGAGGGGCAGCTCACGGCTTGCGGCGTTGCCCCTCATTTCTTTTGGTTGTCGGCTTGTTTTATTGCTTAGCAAAATTTTTTCAGGAGAAGTACACATACATTCATGAGCAAATTGACGGAACAGGAGGCACACCGCCTCATTACAGGGAAGTTGTCGCGCTATTTCGGCGTAATCCCGCAGGAAGCATCCCGCGAACAGATCTACAAGGCTGTCGTGATGAGCGTCAGGGATATCATGGCAGAAAAGCATCAGAAATTCCATCTTCGGACCAAGAACGCGAAAGCGAAGCGCGTCTACTATCTCTGTATGGAATTTTTGATGGGGCGTTCGCTCAAGAACAGCGTCTATAATCTCGGGATCTACGATGCGCTTTCCAATGCGCTCAAGAGCTTCCATGTGTCGCTGGAAGACCTCTACGAGGAAGAACCCGACGCGGGGCTTGGAAACGGGGGACTTGGCCGGCTTGCGGCATGCTTCCTTGACGGGCTTGCGACGCAGAATTATCCCGCCATGGGATTTTCCATCTGCTATCAGTACGGACTCTTCAAACAGAAGATCGTGGACGGCTGGCAGATCGAAATGCCTGACGTCTGGCTTCCCGGCGGGGAATCCTGGCTCATCCAGCGCAGCGATAAGCGCTTTATCGTCCGCTTTGACGGATCGCTTGAGGAAAAGTGGACGGATCACGGCATGGAGACCGTCTACCACAATGCGCATGAAGTTGAAGCTGTCGCATATGATATGATGGTCTCGGGCAAGGACTCCGATTCCGTCAGTACGCTCAGACTGTGGCGTGCCCGTGCCGTACAGAAATTTGATATGCAGCTCTTCTCACAGGGAAATTATGCGGAAGTCATGCGCGATGACACGGAAGCGCAGCTGCTCACCAAAGTTCTGTATCCCTCGGATAACCACTCGGAGGGAAAGTCGCTGCGCCTGCGTCAGCAATATTTCCTCGTCTCCGCTTCGCTGCAATGTATTGTCTCCGACCACAAGCGCCGCTACGGCTCGCTTGCACTTTTGCCGCAGATGGCAGCCATCCACATCAACGATACGCATCCCGCTTTGGCGATCCCCGAGCTGATGCGCATCCTGGTGGACGAAAACTACTTCAGCTGGGAAGTTGCGTGGAATATTACGACAGCAACGTGCGCCTACACCAATCATACCGTGCTTGCCGAGGCACTTGAGACCTGGGCCGAGGACCTCGTCGCCCGCCGTCTGCCGCGCATTCACAACATCCTGGTGGAAATCAACCGCCGATTCTGCGAGGACCTTTGGTCGCGCTTCCCCGGGAACTGGGGAAAGATTTCGCATATGGCGATCCTTGCAAACAATACCGTCCGCATGGCGAACCTGTGCGTAATGGGCTCTCACAGCGTCAACGGCGTCTCGGAGCTGCACAGCGATATCATCAAGGAGAGTATCTTCCGCGACTTCTATGAGTATTCGCCCGACAAATTCTGCAACGTCACCAACGGAATTGCCCACAGGCGCTGGCTCAATCAATCCAATCCCGAGCTCTGCGAACTGATCACCGAATGCATCGGGGACGGCTACGACAAGGATGCCTCCAAACTGGAGGACCTTCGCAAATTTGCGAACGACGAGAGCGTCTTAAAGCGCCTCGGCGAGATCAAGGCGATCAAGAAGCGCCAATTCGCCGACTATGCAAAGAAGCATCAGGGCGCGATCATTAACCCCGATACTCTGTTTGACGTCCAGGCAAAGCGTATGCATGAATACAAACGTCAGCTTTTGAATGCGCTTCATATCATCTCGGAGTACAACGCGCTCAAAGAAAATCCCGATCTGGACGTCCAGCCCAAGACGTATATCTTCGGCGCCAAGGCGGCTGCGGGATATGAGATGGCAAAGCAGATCATCAAACTCATCTGTTTCCTTGCCGAGGATATCAAAAAGAATCCCAAGATCAACGAAAAGCTCAACGTCGTGTACATGGAGAATTATAACGTCACGATGTCTGAAGCGCTCATGCCCGCCAGCGAGATCTCCGAACAGATCTCTCTTGCCGGAAAAGAGGCGTCCGGAACGGGTAACATGAAGTTTATGATCAACGGTGCACTGACCATAGGTACGCTGGACGGCGCAAATGTCGAAATGGCACAGCGCGTCGGCGACGAGAATATCTTTATCTTTGGTCTGACCGCAGAGGAGGTCAACGAAATCTGGGCAAGAGGCTACAATTCCAGCGTCTATTACAATCGGGATACGGGGCTCAGAAAGATCATAGAATCGCTGATCATCGGGTTCAACGGCACGTCGTTCGGCGATATTGCGAATTATCTGCTGCGCAATGCGCCCGTTGCCGATCCCTACATGTGCCTTGCGGATTTTGAGTCCTATTGCACCACTCAGAACAGGATGACAAACCTGTATCGCAATGATGCACTTGCGTGGAATCGTAAGTCACTGATGAACATTGCAGCGGCGGGCTATTTCTCTGCCGACAGAAGCATCCGCGATTACGCAAACAATATCTGGAATCTCAAACCGCTCAATAAATAAGCCGGTGTTCCGCGCACCCGCGCCGATCACACAAAGAGAAGCATATGCAATTTTACTATAATCCGCTGGATCGAGCCTGCAAGAGCTATACGGGCGCTTTTCCGACCGATACCGCCGTGACTTTCCGCATTTTGTGGAAAGGCGACGGCGCCATGCCCGACCATCTCGATGCAAGGCTCGTTCTCAGTCGGGATGGTGAGGAACGGAAGCCAATCTCCATGGACAGACAGTCTTACGGCTACTCTGTGACACTTCGTTTTCACCAAACAGGACTCTACTTCTACTATTTTCGCATCGGAGACGATTACTTTGGCTGCGGTGCGCTGCGGCGCGGCAGTTTTATGCCGCTTAAAAATCTTGTCAGTTGGCAGATCACCGTCTACGATAAGCTGTACCATACGCCCGATTGGATGAAGGGCGGCGTGATGTACCAGATCTTCCCTGATCGGTTTTACAAGGTCGGAGAGCGTCCCGTCAGAGAAGGAAAATTTTTACGCTCTGATTGGGGCGGGCTTCCGAAGTATCGTCCCAATGAGTTCGGAAAAGTCCTAAATAACGATTTCTTTGGCGGTAATCTTGCAGGTATCACGGAAAAGCTTGACTATCTGAGAGGCTTAGGCGTTACCATCATCTATCTCAATCCGATCTTTGAGGCATATTCCAATCATCGGTACGACACGGGCGATTATATGAAGATCGATCCGCTCTTAGGGGATAACGAAGATCTTGATAAGTTGGTTTCCGAGGCCGGAAAGCGCGGCATCCGCATCGTCCTTGATGCAGTATTTAACCATACCGGGAGCGACAGCCGGTATTTTAACCGCTACGGAACATATGACAGCGTTGGCGCCTATCAGTCGCCCTATTCTCCGTATTATGACTGGTACACCTTCCAGAACTATCCGGACGTGTATGACAGCTGGTGGGGCATCGACACGCTCCCGGCAGTCAATGAATCGTCGCCGTCCTATCAGGAATTTATCTTCGGAGAAAACGGCGTCCTGAAAACGTGGCTCAGGCACGGCGTTGGCGGATATCGGCTGGACGTTGCAGATGAACTCCCCGATTTCTTCCTGGAAAAATTGCGTGCCGCTGTCAAAACGTACGATGACGATGCCGTGATCATCGGTGAAGTCTGGGAAGATGCCTCCAACAAAATCGCCTACAGTCAGCGCAGGAAATACTTGCAGGGTCACGAGCTTGACAGCGTCATGAACTACCCGCTCAAAGATGCAATCATCAGCTTTGTTCTCTCGGGCAATACGCAGCAGCTGCGCGAGACGATCAGCATGCTCATCGATCACTATCACAAGCAGACACTGGATGTTTTAATGAACATTCTCGGCACACATGATACGGCGCGCATCCTGTCCGTGCTCAGCGGAAAAACGTGCAGCAACAAGGATGAGATGGCAGTTGCTTTTCTTTCTGAACGCGAGAAAGCGGCAGCAAAGCAAAAGCTGATGATGGCGGCTGTCCTGCAATTTACCTTGCCCGGCGTTCCATGCATTTATTATGGCGACGAAAACGGTATGGAAGGCTATAGCGATCCGTTCTGCCGCAGATGCTTTGATTGGGTCAACACGGACGAAGAGCTAACCGCTTTCTATCGCAAACTCGGAGCTTTGCGACACAACCACAAAGTTTTTATTGATGGAACATACAAGGAAATTTTCGGTGACAGCTGCTGCCTGGTGTATTCCCGACAAAATGATCATCCGGAAGATACTGTCTATATTTATGTCAACAATTCTTTTGCGTCCTACAACATGAAGTTTGAAGGAACATTCGTCGATCTTCTCTCAGGAAAACACATCACGGGAACCCTGACATGCGGCGCAAAATCCTATGGAATTTTGGCAAGAGTTCAATAGTATGTCTGACATAGTATTTAAATAATGACATACCAACAAGGCGACTGTATCGGTCGCCTTTTCTTTCTTAAAAGTAAATTAACTTGCACGCTGAAACGATTTCTAAGCGAATTTATATCAAAGTTAAGGCAAACCCCTGACGAATTTTACATTTCTATTTCTGTGTATGCTCTCAGCTGAAATGCAACATTTAAAGCCGCTAATGTCGTAAAACGATATAAAATTGATATGAATAAAATTGATATGACTGCGTATTATACCCCTTTTTTGACCTTATCTATTCGTAAAAGCTGTGTTTTGCGAATAATTATCTTAGTTCCCCTCGGCGACGGCAGTTCTTTCCTTTTATAGTCGTTGTTGTTTTACAATCCATTTTCAGCAAATATTGTATTGCAAAAACTATTCGTAAAATTGACGTATCACCTCTTTTGTGGTATAATGTTTGTATGGCAAGAATTAAGTCCGACGGCTCCGATTACTACCAGGAGCGCAACATAAAAAATCTTGATAAAATCGATGCCTTGCTTTTGGAGCTTCCTCCGTTCTGCGAGGATTTTCTCCGCGGCGTGGAAACCCGTACAAGTACATTGACACGTCTGAATTATGTCTATGACCTGCGCATCTTTTTCGACTTTTTATCCAATCGGAAATACCGCGGTTTCAAGGCAGTTCAGGATATCACGCTGGAAGATCTGGAGCAGGTCACGGATACCGACCTTGAGATTTTTTTGAGTTATCTTTCCAATTACAAATTTCATAACAAGCGCCTGTCCTGCAATGAGCGCGCAAAGGCTCGCAAGCTCTCCACTGTGCGCTCCATGTTCAAGTACTTTTTTAACAAGGGACTCATTGAAGTCAACCACTCCACCAAAGTCGCCACCCCGAAGCTGCATGAAAAAGAGATCATCCGTCTGGAGGGTGACGAGATCTCCTCTATTCTCGATACCGCCGAATGCGGAAACGGTCTTTCCAAGCATGCTGCCGGGTATCATGAAAAGACGAAGATCCGCGACTGTGCGATTCTGACGCTCTTCCTAGGTACGGGCATTCGTATTTCAGAGCTGGTCGGATTGAATAATGAGAGCATTAATTTTTCCAACAATTCCTTTGTTGTGACGCGCAAGGGCGGGAATCAGGCGATCTTGTATTTTTCTGAGGAAGTCGGCGACGCGCTTGCCGCATATCTTGCCCAAAAGGAGAACGATCCGCGCGTTCCGTCGGAAGAGCACGCCCTCTTTTTATCTCTGCAATATCGCCGCATTACTGTGCGTGCGGTTGAAAATCTCGTCAAAAAGTACGCGAAAATCGTGACACCGCTCAAAAAAATTACACCGCATAAATTGCGTTCGACCTACGGCACGGCGCTCTACCGCGAAACGGGCGACATCTATATCGTTGCAGATGTCCTTGGTCACCGCGATGTCAACACGACCAGAAAGCACTATGCGGCGATCACGGAGGATCACCGCCGCTCGGTGGCAGACGCCGTCAAACTGCACAAGCAGGAGGATGATCAATGACGGAAAAAGTCTATGTTGTTCAGCCGCTTCTAGGTGTCGGCAAGGATGAAGTACTATACAGTGAGGCGATCGCGCTGATTGAGAGCGCGGGTGCAGCGTACGCGGGGACGATGCAGGTCAGGATCCGCGAGATCAATCCCGCGACCTTCCTTGGCGAAGGAAAAGTTGAGGAACTGCGCGAGCGCATCGAAGGGCTTGATCTGACCGTCCTGTTCAACGGCACGCTCTCCCCTTCCCAGACCGTCAACCTCTCCGAGGCGCTCGGCGGCGCCAAGGTCATCGACCGTACGACGCTCATTCTTGATATCTTTGCCCTGCGCGCGCAGAGCAGCGAAGGCAAATTACAGGTTGAACTCGCGCAGCTCAAATACCTGTATCCGCGCCTGAAGGGCAAGGGAAGCGCCCTTTCCCGTCTCGGGGGCGGCATCGGTACGCGCGGCCCGGGCGAAACGCAACTGGAGACGGACCGCCGTCACATTCGCATGCGTATCCGTTTCCTCGAAGAAAAGCTCGAAAAAATGCAGCTTCGGCGCGGGCTATTGACCCAGCGCAGACAAAAGGACGGCGTCCGGTCAGTCGCACTGGTTGGCTACACCAATACGGGAAAATCGACGCTTCTGAATGCACTGACGGGCGCGGACGTCCTCGTTAAAGACGCGCTCTTCGCGACGCTCGACCCAACTTCCAGGGTCTTCATGATCGACGATATGGAGTTCCTCCTGACCGATACCGTCGGATTTTTGCAGGATCTTCCCCATCATCTGATCGACGCCTTCAAGTCTACGCTGGAGAGCGCGCTGCACTGTGACCTCGCGCTCATCGTCTGCGACGCATGCGGCGACTATCAGACGCAGCTTACTACGACGCTCACAACATTGCAGGACATGAACTTTTCCTCCCCCTATCTGATCGTCATGAACAAATGCGACCTGCTCCCCGAGGAAGCACATCTTCCGCACGACTGCGTCATGATCTCCGCTAAAACGGGAATGGGGCTGGACCAATTAAAGCGTCGCATCTTTCAGAAGCTGCAAGCGCGCTATGTGCGCGCTAAGCTGTTTGTACCCTATGCGGATTCCGCTAAATACGCCGCGCTTCGCGCTCTCGTATCGGAAAAGAGTGTCGAATATACAGAGCAGGGCACGGAATTGGAAGTCATCATTCCAACAGAACACGCCGCAAAATTTCAATCATTTATCAAATGAATTGTCAAACTAAGTGCAACACTTTGTGAGATTTTCTTGGAACAAATCTTGCGGTGTTCGGAAATGCAAAACTTTCTTGGGCCTGGCGTTGATCAACGCCAGGTTCTTTTTCAGGGTCGCGGGACT
>DXBS01000124.1 GCA_019116405.1 Candidatus Gallimonas intestinigallinarum
GGACGCGATGCACGCGAGGCTCCCGCTCGCCGCACCCATCCAGCAGATATCGTGATTGCCCCACTGGAAATCGACATTGTCGAAGCCCAGAAGGGTATCGAGAATGATATGCGCGCCCGGACCGCGGTCAAACAGGTCTCCCAAGATATGGATGCGGTCGACCGCAAGGCGCTGAATGAGGTTGCAGAAGGCGATGACGAAGTGCCGCGCCCGCTTGGTGGAGATGATCGCGGAGATGATGCCGTTGTAGTACGCCTCCTTGTCCTCGACCTCCTCCTTCTCACTCAGAAGTTCCTCGATGATATAGGCGTAGTCGCGCGGGAGTTCCTTCCTGACGCGCGAACGGGTGTACTTGGAGGCGATGCGCCGATTGACGCGCACGAGGCGGTAGATCGTCGTCTTGTACCAATCGTCGAGGTCCTCTTCCGTCGATTCGATCTGCGCAAGTTTCTGCTCGGGATAGTAAATGAGCGTCGCCAAGGACTTCTTCTCCTTCATGGAGAGAGAGCCCTTGAACTCCTCCTCGATCTTCTTGCGGATGGAACCCGAACCGTTCTTCAGGATATGTAAGAATGGCTCATATTCGCCGTGGATATCCGTGATGAAGTGCTCCGTGCCCTTTGGAAGATAGAGCGCCGAGGAGAGGTTGATGATCTCCGTTGCCGCATCCGCCGCGGTCGGAAACTGAATGGAAAGCCGTTCCAGATATTTTTTATCTCGCATTTGATAATCCCCCGTATCCCATTATACCCCACTTGCGGCGAGATTGCAAGATGCAATCGATAAAAAAATAAAAAATCAGGCTCCGCTTTGGTGAAGCGGAGCCCCTTGCATGTTGCATCTTTCTTATTCGGCGACAAGTCCCTCGCCATCGAGCGTGGAGTAGTTATTCATGAACATACTCATGCTGCGCGTGTTCCCCTCCGTCTGTCCGAGGCAGGTGATCGTGAAGCCGGACTTATACTGATCGCCCAGCCATGCGTTGCGCACGACGCCGTAATAGACCGTCTCGCCGCTGTCGCGATTATCGCTGCCCTTGAGCGTCTCCGTGAACGTGAACTTGATATAGCCGTTGCCGTACATCTTCCAGGTGCCGATCTGCGTGGATGCGGTGGTAGGCCCGTCGTAGATCGCGCCGCTGTTCGGATCGTCCGCGCTCTGCTCGAGCGTGACGTCGCGCGAGGCGTTGACGGAATTGAAGCCGCTGGTGGTATCACGGTTATTGGTCATGACGACCATCTTGAACTTGCCGCCGTCGGTATAGGCGAACAGTTCCTCCGCAGAGACGGCGCGGCTGCTCTCGCCCGCATAGCGGTTGGGGTTGATGACGATCTCGCCGTAGCTGTTGAGGTAGTACTGGTGGATCTGTGTGACAAAGCTGCCTGTGTTGCCGTCCTGACGGGTAATATATGCCGCGACGGACGTGCCGGCAGAGGTCGTGAACAGGTCGTTGTGCCCGGGCAGGATGATATCCAGCTCGTTATTGCCTTCGCTCTTGGAGTGCCAGGTGAAGGCGCCCATATATTTGTTGCCCTCGTTGGCACCGCTGCCGATGCCGGTATCGAGGTCGTAGCCGGCGTTGTAGACGATGCCGCCCGTCGTGGACTTGTACACGCCCCAGACGCTCTCGCTCCTGCCGCCCCACATCTGGTAGTTGTCCGCGAGGCCGTCATAGGAGTGCATCGTGTAGTAATAGGTCTTGTCCTCTTCGAGGATATTCTCGTCCTCGTCCATAATGGTCACGTTATCGTGACGGGCCAGAACGGGCGCTTCCATATTCGCCTTGGAGAGGTTGGTGCCGTAGTAACTGTGCGTCCAGCCGATGGACTTGCCGTCCTCCTCGTGCGCACCCTCCACGTCATCGCCCCTGTAGAGCGCCTGAATGTCGTTCTCCACCCAGTTGCGGATGTCTGCATGCGACTGCCAGCCCATACCGTCCTTTCTCAGCCCCGTCTCGGGATCGAGCTCAATCATATAGTTACCCGAGCCGAAGGAGCCGTACGCCATGTACATGTTGCCCTCGGTATCATAGATGATCTGCGGGTCAATGCCGTTGACGTCGCGCACGCTCTCGCCGCGCAGAATGGTGGACTGCATGAGAACCGCGGGATCGCCGTTTTCATCGAGCACAGGCTTGAAAGAGCCGGGCTCCAGGGAATCAGACTCATACAGGAGAATGCAGGCGCGCGCATAGCGGTAGTTGGGGCGAGCGGGATCGGCGACGATGCCCGAATGGTCGCCTGAGCCGTCCACGACGCAGGTGTACAGCCAATAGCCGCTGCCGTCCGCCTTTGCCACGATATCGGGCGCCCACCAGCTTGCGGAGTCCTCCGAATATTCATTATCGCCGGCTGCCGTCGAAAGCTCACCCGTCGTCGTCGAATCGACGCCCTCGCGGTACAGCCATGCACCCGAACGGGTATTGATAAAGTCTTCGTCGCGGGTCTCGTAATCAAACGTCCTGCCGATATATTCCCACGTCTTCATGCCGTCATAGGAGACGTGGATGGCGTTCCCGTAGGTCGAGATCGTCCCATCATTGGTGCGATCCGCCCAACCCGTCGAAAAGATATAATAGATCGGCAGGCCGGTGCTGTCGGTCACTTCGATCAGAGAAGGATCGTGCGTATGCCCGAGCACGGTATTATACGAGCCCTCGTTGAAATCGCTTGCAGTCCCGCTGTAATAGAACGCATCGCCGGGATCGGTCACATAGGCGGGGACGATTTCAATGCGCCCCAAGTTTTCGTTGACGTCTTCGTAGATGAGCGTGCCCGCAGATACGCCCCTGACGACGCCCTCTTCGTACGTCGCAATGGTGGAAATATCGCTCACGCGTCTGCCTTCGGCATTGTATGCCTCGACAAGCGTAATGTTCTCCAGCGCAACGGAGGTATGCGCCTCATCGACATACCCGCCGCCCACGTTATCGTAGCAGATCTGATAAACTGCAGCCGCGCTCCCCGTGCCCGGGTTATCCGACGGACCGTCGTCCGGACCGTCGTCCGGCGTGCATGCGGCCAATGCGGAGACGGCAAACACCGAACCCAGCATGAGTGCCAGTAATTTCTTTGTAGATTTCATGACTTCCCCCCTGATGAAAATTATGCTATCATTGTACCATAGAAAAATCAATTTGACAAGGGAAAGCGCAAATTTTTCACCATCAAATGTACATCAAATGCACGATTGAGAAAAAAGTATGGCAAAATTTCTCCAAACCCCTTGACAGATCGCATTTTTTCTGCTATTGATAATGATGAAGAGAGGCGCTGTGCAGACATTGCTCCGCAAAACCTTGATTTTATTTTCTTTTAATGTGTCTTTCACACAGATTACACCTTCGGGGTGTATGATAGAGACACAAAGCGGGAAACAAAGACCCGCAGCCATCATTGCCTACTCTCCACAATTTTTTTCATATTCTCTCAAAGCAAAACGCACCCCGTAAGGAGTGCGTTTTGCTTTGCCCTGAAACCACGCATGGCGCCCGCCGTCTTTGAGACGGCGGGCGCCATAAGGTATTTACAGATATTTTGCAGCCAGCGTCTCGGCGACGCGCAGGCCGTCCGCCGCCGCGGAAGTGATGCCGCCCGCATAGCCGCAGCCCTCGCCGCAGGGATAGACGCCCACTACGTTCGCCGCCTGCATGTCCTTTGCGCCGCGCACGATGCGCACGGGCGAGGAGGTGCGCGACTCCACCCCCGTCATGACCGCCTCATAGGAGGCAAACCCCGCAAGTTTGGCGTCCATCTCGGGAAGCGCCGCCTTGAGCGCATCGGTGAGCGCCGCGGGGAAGAGCGCGCGCATGGGAACGAACGCCGTCGCGGGAGCGTACGTCGGGCGCACCTCACCGAAATAGTAGCTCTCCCTGTCCGCAAGGAAGTCCCCCACGAGCTGCACGGGCGCCTTGTAGCCGCCGCCCGCAAGCGTGAACGCCGCGCGCTCCAGTTTGCGCTGGAACGCGACGCCCGCCAGGGGATGCTCGCCGCCGAAGTCGGAGCGCCGCACCTGCACAACGAGTGCGGAGTTGGCGTTTTTGCCGTCGCGCTCAAACTCGCTCATGCCGTTGACGACGACGCCCCCTTCCTCGCTTGCGGCGGGCACGACCACGCCGCCCGGGCACATGCAGAAGGTGAACACGGCGCGCTCCGAGGCATGGGAGACGAGCTTATAGTCGGCAGCGGGCAGCGCCGCGTAGCCCGAACCGTACTGCGATTTGCCGATCATCGCCTGCAGGTGCTCGATGCGCACGCCGACGGCAAATTCCTTCTGTTCCATGACAAATCCGCGCGCAAGCAGCATCTCAAAGGTGTCCCGCGCGCTGTGCCCGATGGCGAGCACCAGTTCGTCGCACGCCTCCTCTTCTCCGTTGACGAAGATGCCAGCGAGTCTGCCGCCTGTTATCTTCACATCGGTGAGCATGCTCGAAAAGCGGAACTGCCCGCCCCGCGCCTCGATCTCGCAGCGCATATTTGCGACCACCGTCCGCAGGTTTTTGCTGCCGACGTGAGGCTTACCGAGGTAGGCGACCTCCGCAGGCGCGCCGTATCTGACAAAGGTCTCGAGCACATCCCTGTTGCGCGGGTCGTTGGTCTGGGTGTTGAGCTTGCCGTCCGAAAAGGTGCCCGCGCCGCCCTCGCCGAACTGGACGTTGCTCGCGGGATCGAGCACGCCCGTCGCCAAAAATTTTTCCACGTCGGCGGCGCGCTCCTCCACCCGCTTGCCGCGCTCTAATATAACGGGCGTGATGCCGTGATCCAGAAGCCGCAGCGCGCAGAACAGCCCCGCAGGACCCGCGCCTGCGATGACGACTTTGGGCTGCCGCCGCACCCGCTCAAAGACGCGGGGCGGGGGCGCATAGGGCTCCGTACCGCACTCCACCGAATATACCCATTTGATGTCCGACTTGTCGCGGGCGTCCAGCGATTTCTTCAAAATCTTAAAATATCTGCAGGGACCGTGCAGCTTTTTTTCGCACAGCCTCAGGAGCGCGCTCTCCTTCTGATGAGGGCGCAAAATGAGCCCCGTGAACGTCTTTCTCATTGCAATGCCTCCGCCACCGCATGCGCCGACGCGAACGCCCAGTGCAGATTGTATCCGCCGCACTCGCCGTCCACGTTTAAGATCTCGCCCGCAAAGTACAGCCCGCCGCAATACAGGCTCTGCAGACCCTCGTCCGTCTCTGCGAGCGGAATGCCGCCCCGCGTCGCCTGCGCGTAGTCAAAACCGAGCGTCCCCGTCACCGTGAGCGGGAATGCCTTGAGCAGGGACAAAAGGCGCGCCCTGTCCCCAGCCGCCCGCTTGAAGAGGTACCGCCCCAGCCCGTTTGGCACCACGCAGAGAAGCCCGTCCTCCCCTTCCCCGACGGCGGTTTGGAGCAAATATGGGGGTACGTCCGGTAAAAAATCCAACCAGAGCGTGTCGCCCTGTTCCGCATGGGAGGACGCACGGAACACCGCGTCGCCCGAGACGCCGCTCTCCGTAAACAGTACATCACCGCGGCAGGCGTAAACTTCTCTTTCGCCGCGCACGACGCGCACGCCCGCGTCCATGCGGATGCCCTTCAGGCCGCGCACCGCCTGCGGATCGCAGCGCAGCTGCACGAGGACGGGCCGCAAAGGCGTCACCGTGTGCCCGAAGTTCTGTGCGATGGCGTACGCCGTGCCGTCCGTGCCGAAGTTCTTTGCCGCCGCGCCGCCCGCCGCAAGCACGACCGTATCCGACGAGACGCTGCCGCCCGCCCAGACCGCGCGCAGACCGTGGCGCACGTCCAGCCGCTCGACGCGCGCGCCCGTGATCACCTGCACGCCGAGGCGGGAACATTCGCGGCGCATGAGGTCGGTGACCGCGGACGCCTGTCTGCCCGCCGGGTACACCCTGCCCCGCGCGTCCGGCAAAAAGATGCCGCCCATGCTCTGCAAAAACGCGACGGCGTCCTGCCAGGAAAAATGCGTAAGAACGCGGGCGACCTTGTCCGCGTCGTCCGAAAAGTAGCGGCTCGCGTCCACATGCGTGTTGGTCACATTGCCCTGCCCGTTGCCCGTTGCGGAAAGTTTTCTGCCGAGGCGCTCCCCGCGCTCTATGACGGTCACGCTTTTTCCCGCACGCGCGAGCAAAATTGCGCACGTCATGCCCGCCGCACCGCCGCCGATCACCGTAATTTTCATCATAATCTTATCTTACCGCAAAGATTTTTATTTGTCAATGTATTGACTGGACGCACTTTTCGTGTTACAATAAAATTAGCAAAAAGCAAACAAACGCACCCAAGGAGGCAAAACCCATGTACGCACTGCTGAGTTCAAGCACGACTTTCGCGGAATATCTGCAGGAACACCTTGTGCTGACCATCATTCTGGCAGTCATCCTCGTCCTGATCATTGCGCTCATTATCACGATGATCGTGCTTTCCGCCGTCTACAAGAAACAGCAGCGCGAGGAGGCAGCCCAGCAAGCCGACGCGCCTGCGGATTCGGAACAGACTACGGATTCGGCGACCGACGCGCCTGCAGATTCGGCGACCGACGCACCCGCACAGGCGGAAGAAGCGCCGACTGCGACCCCCGCCGAGCCCGAACCGGAACCAGAGCCCGAACCGGAACCTGAACCGGAACCTGAACCTGAACCCGAACCCGAGCCGGAACCTGAACCCGAACCCGAGCCTGAACCTGAGCCGGAACCCGAGCCCGAACCCGAACCTGAGCCCGAGCCCGAGCCCGAGCCCGAACCTGAGCCCGAGCCCGAACCAGAGCCCGAACCGGAGCCCGAACCGGAACCCGAACCGGAAGACAGCGCGGAGAATGCACCCGCAGCGATCGCTGCGACCCAGGAGAATACGGAGGATACGCCAATGAAAAAGGACAACAAGACCGCTCAGACGGCGGCGCCCGTCAAAAAGGCAAAGAAGCGCCCCGCGCCCACGGGGAAGTGGGTCATCCGTCCCTCTGCAGGGGGCTTCCACTTTGAGCTGCGCGCAAACAACGGGGAAGTCATGCTCGTGAGCAACGAGTACTCCAGCATCAACGGCGCAAAGAACGGCATTGCGACCTATAAAAAGAGCATCGAGGAGGGCTTCTTCAATATCGTCAGGACCAAGGCGGGCGATTACACCTTCCGCCTGATGAACGCACAGAAGCGCATGCTTTGCGTGAGCTCCAACTACGATTCGCAGGCGAGCTGCGAGAGCGCCGTGGAGTCCACCAAGCGCTGGGCCGCGACCGACATCATCGAAGTCGCCGAAGAGTAACAAGGCAAAAACGCGACGTCCCGCCGAAATCAAGCGGCGGGACGTCTTTTTCATGTTGAGCGCGTCAGTGCACTCCTTTTTTACGATATGTCTGCAGAAAAATATGTCAGATACTCG
>DXBS01000125.1 GCA_019116405.1 Candidatus Gallimonas intestinigallinarum
ATCTTCTGCAAAATGACGGAGGCGCGCCAGACGAACATGCCGCTGTTCCAGACATACCCGCCCGCCGCGAGGTATTCCTCCGCCTTTTCGCGCGGGGGCTTTTCGACGAACTGCACCACGGGCTTTGCTGCGTCGTCAGACCCCGTGAAGCGGATATAGCCGTACCCCGTCGCGGGGAAGGTCGGCGTGATGCCGATCGTGACGAGCTTGCCCGTCTGCGCGGCTTCGATCGCCTGTTCCAGCGTCGTGGCAAACGCCGCGTTGTCGCGGATATAGGCGTCGCTGGGCGTGACGACGAGGATGCCGTCCCCCATATCGTGTACGATCTTCATGGC
Organism: Candidatus Gallimonas intestinigallinarum; assembly: GCA_019116405.1. Next base: position 336 of record DXBS01000125.1, read on the forward strand.
GGCATAGCCGATGCAGGCAGCCGTATTGCGCGCCGCAGGCTCGGCGAGGATATGTTCCGCGCGCACGCGGCCTGCGGTGACCGTGCGCATCTTCTCCGCCTGATCGCAGTTTGTGACAAGATATATATTTTTATACGCCGTGACCTGCGCGAGACGGTCGACCGCCTCATTGACCATGACCTCTTTGCCGCTCAGATTGAGCAGCTGTTTGGGCGAGGCCTTGCGCGAGAGCGGCCAGAAGCGCGTTCCGCCGCCGCCCGCCATCACGACGCCAAAGACGTTTTCCATGTTAAATCTCCGCGAGCAGCCTGTGGACATGCTCCGCAAACTTTTCCTGCGTGAACAGCGCCTGTACCCGTTCGCGCGCCGCGATCCCGTAGCGTCTGCGCAGTTCCTCATCCTCCGCAAGCGTCCTGATCGCCGCGGCATATGCCTCCACGTCGCCGTTGGGGCACTCGATGCCCGTGACTTTATCAAGCGAGACATAGTTGACGCCCGAACCCTCGATCGTGAAGGTGACGGCGGGCCTTGCAAAGCTCATCGCCTCGGCAAGCGCAAGACCGAACGCCTCGTTCTTGGTGACGGACGGGAAGCAGAAGATATCGCAGGCGCAGAGGTATGCCTTTAAGTCGAGATCGGACACCCTGCCCAGAAAATGCACCTTTGCATCCCCCTCGGCGAGCCGTTTCAGTTCCGGGGTCAGCGGCCCCGAACCGCCGATGCAGACGGCGTACCGATCGTCTAAAAGTTTACCCGCGCGCACGAGGTACTCCATGCCCTTGTATGGGACATGCCTGCCCACGGCAAAGAGCAGCGTTTTGACCGCATATTCGCGGCGCAGCTCCTCCGCGCGCACCATGACTGTATCGTCAACCGAAATACGCGCCTCGTTTGCGCAGCTTGGAATGACCACGCACTTCTCGCGCACGCTTTGAAGCTGCGCGCTGCCCTTGATATAGTTGGGGCTGGTCGCGACCACCCTGACGGCGCGATGCAACAGCCACCTGCTCTGCCGCGTAAAGAACTTGCCCAGCACCTTTTGCTTGGTGATATCCAGATGCCACCAGACGACCAGCTTGCATGCGGGACATTTTTTCAGCTGTTTTTTTAGATAATATGCCTCAAGCGGATTGGGACAATGAAAGATGACGACGTCGGGCCGGAACTCGCGGAAGGTCCTTTTTAAGAGTTTTCCGAAGGAGAGGGAGAGCGACTGGGACGCGACTTTCGCGAACGTCCCCGCGCGGATGATAGGCACGCCGTCCACCGTCTCAAAGACGTCCCCCTTTTCGTGGTGAAAGCAGAGCACTCTTTGCTCGATCTCCCCATTCAGACACGTTGCAATATCGCAGGTAGTCTGCTCGATGCCGCCGATGTGCGGAGGATAATAGTTGCTGATCTGAAGTAATTTCATGTTCCCCTCACTTTGCGCCCGTGCGGCGAAGAACGCCTAAGATTGTTCTGAAGATGATCTTGATATCCAGACCGACCGAACAATGGTCGACGTAATACAGCTCGAGCCTCTGGCGTTCACCGCTCTCGTAGGTGGCATTGCTTCTGCCATTCGCTGCCCACCAGCCGATCATGCCCGGCTTGACGGAGAGCAGCTTCTGCGCATCCGCGCCGTACTTCTCCTTCACCTCGTCCTGCATGATCGGGCGGGGTCCGATCACGGAGATCGCACCCGTAAAGATCGCCCAGACATTGGGCAGCTCGTCCAGCGAGGTCTTTCTTAAAAACGCGCCCAGCTTCGTGATGCGCGGATCGTTGTCGATCTTATATTCACGTTTGTACTGTGCGTATTCTTCTGGCGTGAGCATGTCCTCCAGCCTGTCCGAATTCTTCTTCATGCTGCGGAACTTGGGAATATAGATCGTCTTGCCGTTCTTTCCCACGCGCGGGTGGCGGTAAAATACGGGACCGCCGTCGCTGCACTTGACGCAGATCGCGAGAATGAGATACAGCCAGGAAAAGACGATGAGAAAGAGCCCTGAAGCAACGATATCGAACGCGCGCTTGAAAAAGAGGTAGCAGCGATACCCCGCGCCTCTGCGCGGCACAAACGGCTTCGCTTCAGGCACTCTTTCCTGCCCCGCAGCGGAGCCGCCATAAGAATCCTCTCCAACGAAAGACGCCTGCTTCTTATTCGAAGCAGGCTGCACCAGTGCGCGATCTTGCAGATCCGCACTCTTTTCCTTTGTCTCAGAACCCCGCGTCTCATGTGTCACAACGGACACATTGCGACCAGTTTCTTCCATTTGTAACCCCTCCCCCAGTTGGCGATTGCTCGCCCAATGGCACGGCGCATACCCCCCGGCGCTGCATGGTGCCATCACTTTAACCTATGGAGACCATAATAAATTATAGCATAGCTGACAGACAGTGTCAAATTATTTACGTCATATCACAATATGACAAGAAATTTATTTAACAATATCATAGCACAGCATGATGAAGATTATGGCACGCCTCAATGATATTTTGCGATAAAATTCAACATATTATGTCAAACGCATGAAAGTTGACGCCGCGACAGCTTGATTTGTCTTTGCTGCCTGCTTTTGCTCTATGAGACGGTCAAATAAAGCATTCTGTGACGAAATTTGGAAAAATTTTCAAAACTCTTTATGGCATGCAAAAAGACGCCCGCAAGCGCGGACGCCCCCTATCTTAACTGCACTTGAGAATTCTTTTATAGAAATAATAGAACATGCGCGTGATCCAGCGCTGGAAGCGGAAGGGCGTCCAGCAGATACAGCCGATATAGGAACGGTGGCGCATAAAGGAGTACATCCCCTTATCGTCCGCCTTGAGGCGCTTCCACATGTCCTGAACGGCGGCCTTGCGCTCCGGGATCTCCTCCTTGGGACCGTTGCTCGAAAACATGAGCGTCAGGCACATGAGCACGTTGATATCGTGCAGCATATAATGCCGAAGGCGCGGCTCAAAGGTCTTGATCTGCTCGTAAGAATAGGCGCGCATCATGAGGTCGGTGACAAGTATCTGCTGGCGGTAGCGCTTGGTGATATTCTGCCCGCTCACCGACTGATCTTCCCGCCCGATATAGTATTCATACAGATCGATATTCATGTAATACATCGTCTTGACATGCGGGAGGGGCTGGAAGGCAACGAGATTGTCCACATAGAAGGTGTGCTCGGGCAGCTGTAAGCCGCTGTCGCGCAGCACCTGCGTGCGGTAGTACATGGAGTGCATGATGACGACGTTGGAAAAGAGAAATGGACGGATATCCTTCCAGCCGAACTGCTTTTCCACGGGGAAGTTCTTCTTATATCTGCGCGGATGGCGCGAATTTTCGCTGGGCTTTTCGTAGACGAAATTTGCAAGATACAGATCGATCTGCATTCCGGCGGCAACATCCTTCCGGATGCGCTCCATGAGGACGGAGAGCTCCTTGGGATTGAGCCAGTCGTCCGAATCGACGACCTTAAAATACAGTCCCTTTGCATGCGCGATTCCCGTATTGACGCCCGAGCCGTGCCCGCCGTTCTCCTTGTGCACGACCTCCACGATGGTCGGATACTTTGCCGCGTACTCGTCCGCGATCTCGGCGGTATTGTCTTTGGTCGAACCGTCGTCCACGATGACGATCTGCGCCTCTTCCCCCGCCGTCAGCAGCGTATCGATGCAATGCCGCATGTACTCCGCCGAATTATAGCAGGGCACGGCAAACGTGATGAGCTTCTCCATATCTACTCCCTTCTTTTGCGATTTCTGCGGAAGCAAATCCGCCCCTCAAAGAGAACGGCTCCGCTCTCCCGAAAGAACGGAGCCGCACCTCCATTATATATGCAATCATGGAGAATATCAAGCTGTTTTTACAAAAAAAATTATTTGAGCCATAAAATTTCTTGCGCCGATCACGCCTTGACGAGGGTCAGCGTGACCTTTTCGCCATTGACGTCCACCTCACGCGTGAAGCCCTCCGCGCTGCCCTCGGTGACGGAATTTGCAAGGACGTCCCCCGCAAATTGCGAAAGCGAAAGCATCTTTTTCGCTCTGCCCTCGCCCGCCGCAAAGCACACGTCGATGCGGTCGGTGACCTCAAAGCCCGCTTCCTTGCGCATGGTCTGAATCTTGGAGACCAGTTCGCGCTCGGTGCCCTCGTCGAGGAGTTCCTCGGTGAGAGGGGTGTCGAGTGCGACAGTGACGCCGCCGCCCGCCGCCGCCTGATAGCCCTCGGCGGACTGGGTGAAGATCTGCAGGTCCTCCTCCAGCAGCACGACGGGCGGATCGAGCGGGACGGTATAGCCGCCGCCGTTCCTGACGGCGGAGACGACCTCGCCCGCGTCGCATTCGGAGAGGAACTGCGTGATCGCCTTGAGCTGTTTGCCGTACTTGGGGCCGAGCGTGCGCAGCTGCGGCTTTAAGACGTACCTGACAAGTGAAGCGCCGTCCTCCACAAAGCGCATGGACTTGACATTGAGCTCGTCGAGCGCGACCGTGCGGAGTTCGCCCTCGATGGAGAGCGGACGATTGCTTGCCACAAGCATCTCCGAAAGGGGCTGACGGTTCTTAAGATTCCCCGCGTTGCGCGCCGCCCTGCCCAGAACGACGACCTCCAGCACGTCCTCCATGCCCTTCTCGAGCGCGGGATCGATGAAGCTCTCATCCGCGACGGGGAAGTTGCACAGATGCACGGACTCGGGCGCTTCGGGATAGAACGCGGGCACGAGGTTGCGATACATCATCTCCGCCATGAAGGGCGTATAGGGCGCGATGACCTTGGCGAGCGTGACGAGCACGGTGTACAGCGTCGTATATGCCGCCGCCTTGTCCTCCGTCATCGTGCTGCCCCAGTAGCGCTCGCGCCCGCGGCGCACGTACCAGTTGGAAAGAACATCCGAAAAATCCTGGATCTCGCGCGCGCTGTCCGTAATGTTGTAGGCGGCGAGCTTTGCGTCCACGTCCTTGACGAGCGTGTTCAGCTTGGACAAAATCCACTTGTCCATCAGCGAGAGCTTGCACGTTTTCAGATCATATTTGGAGGGATCGTATTTATCGATCTCGGCGTACAGGGTGAAGAATGCATAGGTATTCCAGAGCGTGCCCTGGAACTTGCGCTGTACTTCGCTGACCGCCTCGGCGCCGAAGCTGGACGGGATCCACGGCGCGCTGCCCGTGTAGAAGTACCAGCGCACGGCGTCCGCGCCCTGCTTATCCAGCACGCTCCACGGGTCGACGACGTTGCCCTTGTGCTTACTCATCTTGACGCCGTCCTTATCGTTGACGTGCCCCAAAACGATGCAGTTCTTGAAGGGTGCGCGGTCAAAGAGGATGGTCGAGATGGCGAGCAGCGTATAGAACCAGCCGCGCGTCTGATCGACCGCCTCGGAGATGAAGTCGGCGGGGAAGGTCTCCTCGAAGAGGTCCTTGTTCTCAAAGGGATAGTGGTACTGCGCGAAGGGCATGGAGCCGGAGTCAAACCAGCAGTCGATGACCTCGGGCGTGCGCTTCATCTTGCCGCCGCACTTGGGGCAGGCGCAGGTGAGATCGTCCAGGTACGGACGGTGCAGCTCGATCTCCCCTTGGACATGGCACTTTTCC
>DXBS01000126.1 GCA_019116405.1 Candidatus Gallimonas intestinigallinarum
TCAGGCTCTCCGAATCGACGTAGCGGGTGATCTCGCCGCGCTTGACGTAGGAGACGATGCCCGTCTCCTCGGAGACAATGATCGTGGAGACGTCCGCGACCTCGGTCACGCCGATGCCCGCGCGGTGGCGGGTGCCGTAATCCTTGGGGAAGTCCTTCTGCGTGAGCGGCAGGAAGCACCCCGCCGCCTGAATTTTATCGCCGTAGATGACCATGGCGCCGTCGTGCAGGGGCGCCTTGGGAATAAAGATGCCCTCGATGAGCTGATTGGAGATGTTGGCGTTGAGCGTGACGCCGCTGTCGATGATCTCCTTGGGCAGATTTCCGTTGGAGAGCACGATGAGCGCGCCCGTGTTGCTCTTGGAAAGGCTCTGCACCGCCTTGACGATGCCCGAAATATACTCGTCCGCGCGCGCACTGACGGCGTTGTTCTTTGCCGCCTGCGCCCCCTGGACGGGATGCACGCGCTTGCCCGCAACGTTCCAGACAGAGCGCTTGATCTCCACGCTGAAGAGCAGCAGGAAGAACAGCGACATGAGCATGACGAAGATATAGAACAGTTCGGCCGTGAGGTGCTCGGAAAAGAGCGTGATCGCGCCCGTGCAGACGAGCAGGAACACATAGAGCGCAATGAGCTTTTTGGCATTATTTTCGTACAGCGTTTTGAGCACGAAGTAGATGAGCAGGAACAAAAAGACCGCTTCGATGACGATGATCCAATTGCCCGCAAAGTTTGAAAAGATGCCCCGGATGCCCTCCCAGACCTGCTGAGGCGTACGCATCTGCCGTTCCCTCCTTTTCGCCGCGCGCGGCGGCGACTCCTTTCTTCCCTATTATACTTTTTTTCGCAAAAAATGCAACGCGTTTCCCTGAAAAAATCGCCTTACGCGTAAAATATTTTCGCGATCGCGTCAAAAAGTGCGCCTGTTTTGGCAAATTTCCCGCTCTTGGCGCCCGAGGAGAGCGCATAGAGCTGTTCGTACAGCGTCCGCACGCGCTCCCGCCCCAGCCGCGCCGCTGTCTGCCTGTTCCTCTGTACGGCGTACGGCTTGACGCCCAGCGTCTTGGAAAGCTCCGCATCCGAGGCGGCGGAGACAGAGACTTCATACAGCGTGCGGAAGTGCCCCGTCAGCGCCGAAAGGCAGGCGTGCTCATCGTACCCCTTCTGAAGAAGATCGGAGAGAATCTCCATGAAGCGGGCATAGTTTTTCCCCGATGCCGCCTGCGTCAGTTCGTAGATCTTGTACTCTGTATCCTTGGCGACGTACGCCTCCACGGCGTCCCGCCCGATGCGCGCCCCCTCGCCGAGCACGAGCGCAAGTTTTTCCGTCTCCAGCTTCATGCGCGCGGCGTCGCGGTTGCAGAAGCGCACCATGAGGGAGGCGGCGTCGCCGTCCATCGCGAGCCCCTTGCGCTTCGCCACGCCGAATACCCAGCGCGCGAGCATCTCCTCGTCCTCCCGTCCGCAGTCCACATAGGTCACGCCCGCCTTTTTTCTGAGGTCGGCGGCGCCCGTCTTTTTGCCCGCGTTGACGATGGCAAAGACGGTCGTGGGATTGGGCGAGGCGCAGTACGCCTTGAAGTGCGTCTCCCACTCCTTTTCGCTCGGGTAGAACTCATACGCGCGCACCAGCCGCTTTTCGTCCAGAAAGGGCAGCGTCTCCAGCGCGCGCACGAGTGAGGGAAGGTCGCCCTTGAGGGCGTCCCCTTCATAGCGCACGTCGTTGAGGGCGGGATTGGCGATCCGGCACGCGGCGCGGATGCTCTCCACGGCGTGATCGCGGAAGTAACTCTCCTCCCCCTCGACAAGGTAGACGGGCGCAACGCCCTCTTTGAGTGATTTTGCAAGCTCAACAAACTTCATAGCACCCTGATTATACCATCTTTGAGCAGGTATTTCAAGCGCGTTTCGCACGTTTGCACCGATAAATCGGCGAAAAGCACCGGATCGCCCTCAAAGGAGAACTCCACGGCGACGTTCTCCGCCGTGAGCGCCAGCCTGTCCGCGCCCTCGTAGACAAAGCGCATGCCGCCCAGCTCGATGCGGTCGGCGCGCACGATATGCGCCTCCCGCAGCCCCGTCTCCACCTCCTCATAGGTGTAGATGACGTCCGCGGGCAGGAACGCCGCGACGTTGACGGCGCTCGCCCCGTCCGAGGAGAGGACGATGACCGCGTCCAGCTGCCCGCCGTAGGTGCGGTCGAGAAAGTCCTCGCAGGTCGCGAGCGAGACATCGCCGTCCACGAGGAGCACCGCGCGTCCTCCCTCGCGCACGAGGGCGCAGTCCCCGCCCGAATACCCCGTGACGTCGATGCGACAGCCCGAAGCGACGATATTCTCCGCGCACACGACAAGCGCAAAGGAGGCGGCAAGCGCGGCGGTCAGCAACCCGCGCGCGAGCGCAGAAAGGCGCACCCTGCCGCTCAAAGTGACCATGCCCGCAAACCAGACGATGCCGCCCGCGCCGAGCGCAAACCCCGCGAGCACGGCGGAGAAGTCGGCGGCGGAAAAGCAGAACAAAAAGGCGGACAGCAGCCCCTCCGGCAGCGCCAGCAGGACGGGCGCAGCGGCGGGGAAAAGCGCGGATAAGAACCCGCAGACGATGAGGGGCAGAAAGAGTACGGGCAGCGCGGGAATGACGACGAGGTTGAGCAGCGTCCCCCAGACGGAGAAATAGCCGAACGCCTCCATCATCAGGGGAAAGGTGAAGATCTGCACCGCGGCGCTCGAGGCGAGCGCGTCCGCCAGCCGCGCGGGGAAGAAGATGCGCCCGATATGCAGCTTTTTCAGTCCGCGCGAAAAGGAACCGGAGAAGAGCGCCAGCCCTGCGACCGCGCCGTAGGAGAGCTGAAAGCTGACCGAGAGCAGCTTGGCGGGAGAGAGGAGCAGCGTGAGGACGGCGGCAAAGCTCAGAGAGGACAAAAGATCGTACTTCGCGCCGCGAAAGCGCATGACGCCCGCGACGGCGCACATGATGAGGGCGCGTACGCTGGACACCGTGAACGCACACAGCGCGCAGTACCCCGCCGCCAGACAGAGCGCGGGGACAAAGGACCACCGCCGAAGGAGCGGACGCAGGCAGAGCGTCACGGCGCCGTACAGGATGCCGATGTGCAGACCGGAGACCGCAAAGACGTGCGCGATGCCGCCCGTGCGCGTCTCGTCCAGCAGTCCCCCGTCGATGCCCGCGGAATTGCCCGTCAGCAGCGCGTAGGCGATGCCCGCGCAGTCGCGGTCCATCTCCGCAAACAGCACGTCATAGAGCGCCGCGTTGGCGCGAAGAAAGAGATTGCCCGATTTCCCCGTGACCTCGCAGGCGGCGGGCGAAGCGGTATAACGCAGGTCGGAAGCGAGATCGGACGCCCTTCCGCCCGCCGATGGCAACAAATTTCGGGATACGTTCGCCGAAAATGTGACCACGTCCCCGGGGCGCACGTTCTCCGAGGGGAGGGTTGCGCGCATGTTGCCGCCCTGCGAAGTGCCGTCAAAGGAGAGGTCAGAGAGCGTCGCCACACAGTAGCCGTTGTACACGGAGACCGTCTGCGCCGTACCCGTCACCGTGTACTCCCCCTCCCGGGCGCCCGACGTAAAATTGGAACACGCGAAGGAAAACAGCCCCGCGCCCAGCCCTGCGGCGACGGTGAACAAGGCGACAACCGCCAGAACGCGCCGCCATGCAAAGGGCGGCGCGAGCAGCAGCAAAAACAGCGCAAAGACAAGGGCATCCGCGGGACGCACGCCCACAGATGCCCGATAGCTCAGATAGATGCCGCAGATCAGCCCGACGGCAAGCACGAGGAAAGGGCGCAGATTGAGCCGAGGCAGGCTCTTTTCTCTTGCGCGCTCCTCCATGGCTCCCCTCCCGGCTTCTTTGGTGTTTACAATTTTTCAAACACGGGGATGACCTCAAGCGGCGCGGCAACTGTTACCTTTTGTCCGCCCGCGAGCACCTCGCCCGTCGCCATATTTTTCCACTCGCCCGCAGGCAGGTAGACTTCCCGCTCCGTCATGCCCGCGTACAGCACGGGCGCGACGAGGTAGCGGCTGCCGAACATATACTGCTCGTCCGCCTCCCAGCACGCGGGGTCGTCGGGGAACTCGTAGAACATGGCGCGCATGACGGGAGAGCCGTTCTCGCTCGCCTCGCGCATGACCTGCTTTAAGTAGGGCTTGAGCTGTTCGCGGACGGTAACGTAGTGCTTCAAAATCTCGTACACGTCCTCGCCGTAACTCCACAGCTCGTTGTCCCGCCCCGTATGGCAGAAGCCGCCGCCCCAGTCCCGATCGTCCAGCGGTTTGCTCTCGCACGGGCCCTTGTCGCCGTGCAGGCGCAGGACAGGGCAGAAGGTCGCCCACTCGAACCAGCGGATGAGCAATTCCTTATGCCCGGGCGCGGTGACGTCCACGAAGAACCCGCCGATATCCGTCGTCCACCAGGGAATGCCCGCGAGCGAGACGTTGAGCCCCGCGGCAAACTGGTCGCGCAACGTCTCGAAATTGCCGATGACATCGCCCGACCACAGCACGACGCCGTACTTCTGACTGCCCGCCCAGACGCAGCGGATGAGGTTGCAGATGTCCTTCTGCCCCGCCGCCGTCTGCCCGTCCCAGAACGCCTTGGCGTGCATGACGGGATAGACGTTGCCCACCTGCAAATCGGTGCCGAGATAATAACGGTAGTTGTCGAAGTCGTACGCCGTGTACTCGGGCTCCGCCTCGTCCAGCCAGAACATGTCGATGCCGTCCTCAAAGTAATTCCGGCGGCACTTGTCCCAAAGGTACGCCTGCGCGGCGGGGTTGGTCGCGTCGTAGAGGTAGGAGTCGCCCAAAAAGTCAAAGCACTGACTGCCCCGCTCGGGACGGATGAGCAATCCCCTTTCGCGCATTTCAGCGAAATTTTCGCTCTTTTTGTCGACGGTCGGCCACACGGAGATCATGCAGCGGATACCGTAGGATTTAAGCTCGCGCACCATTGCGGCGGGATCGGGCCAGTAGACGGGATCAAACTTCCACTCCCCCTGCCGCGTCCAATGGAAGAAATCGATGACGATGACGTCGAGGGGAATGCCCCTGCGGTGATACTCGCGCGCGACGGAGAGCACCTCCTCCTGCGTGCGGTAGCGCAGCTTGCACTGCCAGAGCCCCAATGCGTTCTCGGGAAATTCGGGTGCGCGGCCCGCGAGCGCGGTGTAGTTCGCGAGGATCTCCTTCGGCGAGCCGACGGTGATCCAGTAGTCGAGCTGACGCACGCTCTCAACGTGCCATTCGGTGACGTTCTTTGCAAAGGTCGCCCTGCCGACGGCGGGCTGATTGAACAAAAACCCGTAGCCCAGCGAGGAGAGAAGAAATGGCACGCTCGCCTGCGAATTGCGCTGGGCAAGCTCCAGCGTGCAGCCTTTCAGATCCAGGCAGTCCTGCTGGTACTGCCCCATGCCGTACAGCTTTTCCTTCTGCGCCTCAAAGCGCAGCGTACACTCGTAGTCGCCGCCGCGGATGGGCTTATATTCGCGCGCCACGATGCGCAGCGAAGGCGTGTGCGGCATGTCGTACTCGTAGCAGCGGTAGTACTCCTCCAAGATCTGCACGCCGCTTTTGTAGAAGCGAATTTTGCCGAGACGGTCGACGCGCGCGGAGATCGCGCCGTTTGTGATGACCGCGCCGTCCCCTTCGAGGCGAACGTCGGCATTGCCGATGGGAGCGCCCTCGAGCGCCCAGTCCCTGTCGTCAAAGGCGCAGTTCATCGTCGCGCGCACGCGGAGCGCATCCTGCCCCTGCGCATAGATGACGGCCGTCTCCCCGTTGCGGGAAAATTGCAGCGTGTTAGCTTTGATCTCGAACATAAATTACCTCGATGCGTTTTCTTGCTTTTGATTATAACACACTCGCCCCCGCAATGCAAGAACTGCGCAAAAAAAGCTTGCAAAATCGGACATATTTCTTACCAATTGCAACATTATGTCGCCGCGCACACATAGTAGCGCCCCGCGCGTGACCGCGCGGGGCGCTGTTTCATGGATTATCGTTTATACCAATAGCAATCCCCATATGTATCTGTCAAATATTCTGCCGCTGTAGAGGGGTCGGAGAGATCTTCACTTGCAAGCTCCGTCCCGTCTGTTGCGCCCTCAGTTTGAGCAACATGCCAGCCTTCGGGATCTTCAAACAGCACGGCTCCAAAACTGGTGCAATCAGAGAACGTATACTGCCCAATGCTTGTGACGCTATTGGGAATCAGAATTCCAATCAAATGACTGCAGTCTGAGAATGCAAAATCCGCTATCGTTTTAGTCCCTTCTCGGATAGACGGAGACGATTCGACGTTATAATCCGCTTTGATCACATGATTACCGACATAGAGGATACCATTTTCCCAATTCGCCTCGTCTTTATAGTATGCAGTTCCCTCAAACGCATACTGTCCAATGCTTGTGACACTGTCGGGAATTGTGATATTGACAAGCTTCATGCAATTCATAAAGACACCATTTCCGATTGAAGTGACCCCTTCCGGAATTACAATCGACTCAAGGTTGGAACAAAAGCGAAATGCGCTATCCCAAATACGAATTAAGCCACTTCCGAATTGAACATTTTTCAAATTCGTACAGTTCTCAAAAACGGACAAAAGTATTTCCTCTATGCCATTTCCTATGATAACACTTGTTAAGCTGCTGTCAGAAAAAGCATAAGTAGCTAAAACTGTTACGCTGTCGGGAATGGTAACATGGGAAAGATTTTGCGTCCCCTCAAATGCCGAATTAAAAACAGCTTCCACGCCATTCGGAATTTGATATGTCGCGCCTTCTTTTTTGGCAGGATAGCATATGAGCGTCCTTTGATCCTTGGAAAACAGAATATCGTCGATTACGCAATAAGACAGACTATCTTCATTTACGGTAAAACTTGTTAGCGAACGGCACCCTGCAAAAGCAAACGGTTCTATCCATGTAAGGCTTGCCGGTATAATAATTTCATCAATGTATGCCGCTGATGAAAAAGCATATCTGCTGATGCTTGTAACAGGAAGTCCTTCATAGACAGAAGGAATATACACTTGCGTCGCTGTGCCCGTATAGTCGGTGACGGAATATTGAGTCCCATCGTCGGAAAGTTTGAATTCAAGCCCCTCGGTAGGTTCTCGCTCTGCCCCACAAGCATCGCAGAAGCCGTCAATATAGTTGTGTTCCGTCGTCGGAACAACTTCCTGCTCGACGAGCACAGTGCCGCAGACGGAGCAATGCTTGCCCTCCGTAAGCCCTGTTTTTGTGCAAGTGGGCGCGACCGCTTCGTCGATCACCTCGATATGCGCAGTCATCGGAATACTTTCCGTATAGCTGTCGCCGCAGGTGCAGGTGTAGGTCATCTCGCCTTCCTGCGTGCATGTCGGCTGCGTCGACACTTCGCCCGTATATGTATGTTCATGCGGCGCGTCGAGATCACCGGGCGTTTCAGGTTGCTCATCCGGGTCGCCGGGCGTGACAATGGTCGTATCATCGCCATTATCGCCGCCGTCCGCCGTTGGCATATCACTGCACGCAGCAAAGACAACGATGCAGGACAGCGCCAGGAGCGCTGCCAACAGTATACCAAACAGTTTTCGTTTCATATTCTTCCTCCTTTTTTGCAGGGCTTGAAAAAAGCGTGCTCCAAACGGAGACACGCCCTGCATGAGTATCTCCGATTGTTACCACACAACTTCCTCATCACACGGAAAAAAGAGATACAACAATGCCAGTTTGTACCCAAGTGGTGAGAATATGAAGTTGTGTGGTAAATTGAGTATAACGCAAATGCAGGCAAATGACAACCCTCTGCCGCAAAAAAATAAAAATTGCCGCCGCGCCGCCGCCCGATCGGGCGGCGGCGCGGCGGTCATTTTCCCAGGCCGCCCACAACGGCACGATCGGGCGGCGCAAAAGAAGAACAAGAGCCGTGAAACATGTCATATTTTGTCGCACGGTGCATTCTTCGACGACTCCCGACGACCTTCGTGAGGATTCGCGCGGCACAGTCCTTTATACTGTTGTGAAAAAACACGTGAGGTCCCTATGCGCCCGATATTCCGATGGCCGACGCCCCGCAGCGTCCTGTTTTTTTGCGCGCTGGCGGTCGCGATGATCCTGATGAATCTTGCCCTGCCCCGGCATGAACCCGTCGCCTTTATGCTGCTCTTTGCCGCGCTCGTCTGCGGCAGAAACCCCTACGCCGCCGTGCTTGCCTATCTGCTCTCGTCCATCACAGCCCTTTCGTGGATGGCGACGCTTTCAATGGCGGCGCAGGGCTGCATCCTGCTGCTCGCCTTTGTCCTCTCGCGCACCTTCCGCCGCGAGCCGGGACCCGAGCGCATCGCCTATGCCGCCGCCGCGCAGATCCCCTTCATCTTTTTGTTCCCGCACGAGGGCTACGCGCTGCTTCCTTTCCCCGTGATCGCGCAAAAGTGCATCCTCGCCCTCTTTTTCCTGCTCGCCGCGCTCCTTGCGGAGGGCGGCATGCGCGCGCTTCTCTTCCGCGTGTTCCGCTGCCGCCTTTCGGGCGCGGAGCTCGCGCAGATCGGGCTTTTGTGGCTGTTTTTGGGCATGGGGCTGTACGCGGGGCTGGGCGCCATCGTCTTTACGGGCGTGACGCTCTTTCTGCTGCTCGCCGCCGTGACGCTCGCGGAAAATTCTGCCGCCGTCCCCCTTGCCGTTGCGCTCGCACTGCCCGCGTGCGTCTATGAAGTCTCCCTGCTGCCCGTCGCCGTCTATGCGGTCTACGCCTGCGCCGCCCTTTTGCTGCATTCGTACGGACGCATCGCCGCCGCCCTCACGATGACGCTCACCTTTTTGGGCGTGCAGTACTTTTTGGGGCTGTATACGCAGGACGCCGTCACCATCTCGCTCACCATTCTTGCCTGCGTGCTGCCCGCGCTCGTCGTGGCGCTCCTGCCCGGAAAGATCGTCATGCGCGCAAAGCGCAGCCTGCTCTTCTACCGCGAACGCGTCCTGCCGCGCATCGCCGTCAACCGCAACCGCCGCGCCGTGGGTGAACAGCTCTACGAGGTCTCCTCCCTCTTCCGCGAGATCGAGAGCGCCTTCCTCATCCCCGAGACGACGGAGGACGCCGACAGGCGCATCGCCCGCAAGATCACCTCGACGCTGTGCGCAAACTGCACCTCCTACGCCTCCTGCTCGCGCGCCGACCTCGGCGAGAGCTTTCTGCGCCTCGTGCGCGTGGGGCGCGCCAAGGGCAAAGTCAACCTGATCGACCTGCCCGCCGAGCTCGCCAAGCACTGTTCCAACGTGGCGGGCGTGCTGTTCGCGCTCAATAAAGAATTGGTGGACTACTGCCGCGTCTCCGCCGCCATGGACACGGCGCGCGCGGGGCGGGAACTGCTCGCACGGCAGGCGCACGGCATCAGCGAGATCTTAAAGGACATCGCCCTGCGCGAGAGCGAGGAGTACGCGGTCTCCGGGGGAGAGGACGCCCTCGCCCGCGCCCTGCAGGAGCACGGAATCTTAAGCTCGGAGATCTTCGTCTACGGCGAGGACGACACGCTCACGGTGAGCATGACGCTTGCTGAGAGCGTCCCTGCAAAAAAGGTGTGCGCCGTGGCGAGCGAGGCGCTCGGCGTCCCGCTGGCGCTCTCCGAAAAACTGCCGCTCACGCACGATCGGGCATGCTTCATCCTGACCAAGAAGCCGCGCTACGACGCCTCCTTCGGGCTTGCCGGCTGTCCCAAGGCGGGCGAGCGGGCGAGCGGCGACACCCACTCCATTCTCAAGATCGACGAGCGCAGATTTCTCGTGGCACTCTCGGACGGCATGGGCAGCGGGGCTTCGGCGCGCGACGTCTCGGCGCGCACGCTGTCTCTTTTGGAGAGCTTCTACAAGACCAAGATGCCCTCCGAGACAGTGCTTGCGACCGTCAACAGCCTGATCGCCTTCTCCGCCGACGAGACCTTCTCCTGCCTTGACCTGGCGGCGGTCAACCTGGACACGGGATGTGCGGACATCGTCAAGATCGGCTCGCCCGCGGGCTTTCTGCTCACCGAGGGCACGCTGAAAATTTTAGAGGGCGAGTCGCTGCCCATCGGCATGCTGGAGACCATCCGCCCCGCGACCATGCGCGTGACCATGTGCGCGGGGGACTTCCTCATCTTCATGAGCGACGGCGTGACGGCGGCGTTTGCCTCCTCTGCCGACCTGTGCGCGTATCTTAGCACCCTGCGCCCGCTCAACCCGCAGGCGCTCGCCGAAAACATTCTCACCGCCGCCCTCGGACGGGTCGCCAATCACGAACCGCCCGACGACATGACCGTCCTCACCGTCAAACTCACCGAAAACGCGTGAGTCGCGATTGAAACGTGTAGATTTTTTGCGGTTGATAGAATAGAACAGCGCCCGCTGTTTGCGGCTGACAAAAACTTTGCGCCCCGCGCGGTAAAACCGCGCGGGGTGCTGGTTCATGGGCGAGCCAATTGATTCTAATCCGATGCGTTAGCCTTTTCTCCAATAATAGTCGCGATAGGACGATCTCAGATACATTGCGGCGGTAGAAGGATTGGAAAGGCTGCTGCTCAAGAAACTTGTTCCGCTTGTTGCCGTACTCGAAGTTGAACGCCACCAGCCGTTCGGATCCTCAAAGGTCACGCTTGCAAGATTGCTGCAACCATAGAACGCATAACGTTCAATGTTTCTGACACTGTCTGGGATATTGATGCTTGTAAGGCTGCTGCAATAAGCGAACGCCCACTCCCCAATGTTTGTGACACCATTGCCGATCGTCACGCTTGTAATCTTGCTGCAATTATAGAACGCAGAATCCCCAATGCTTGTGACGCTGTCGGG
>DXBS01000127.1 GCA_019116405.1 Candidatus Gallimonas intestinigallinarum
GGCCAGAACCGCCTGCCCATCCAGCAGCGGCTCCAGAAAAAATGCTAATTCCAAAATCTAAAGCGCTGAATTCCTCTTGGTTGATGGCTGCATTTACGAGATAGTCGCCACCATTCAAAGCGGCATTAACTGCAATCTGTCCACCTAAACCAAGAGGAGAAGCTGCCACTGCACCGCTTATGCTTCCCGTAATAGTGCCCGATAGCATACCGCTAGAAAATCCTTCAAAAATATCTTCTCCGTTTTCCGCTGCCGAAATTGCCCCATTGATTCCTCCAGTGACAGCGCCAACAGTGCCACCTATAGCCGCACCGGCAGCAATAACGCCTACAGCTGTGCCTACTGTGGCAATCGCTACAAATGCTACTGCAGCAATAATAGCAATTGATGCCAAAATGTTGAAAAAATTATTCCCATCCGGATCATAACCCATGACGGGGTTATTGCCGCAATACGCATACAGGTTGATGCCGTTGACGGATTTCGTATCAGAATATTCAACGCCGTCCATATTCAGAAATCTGCCGACTTCGGGATCGTAATAGCGGGTCTGCAGAAAGTAGAAGCCTGTTTCGCGATCGAAGTAGTAACCGCGATACCGGAAGGGGTTGAGATTGCCGATATGATTTGCATCGGTGATCGCGTTCCCGTTCGCATCCGTTACAGTATGATTGCCCCAAGCATCGTACTTGTATTGTACCACGACATTCCCGCTGCTGTCAAGAAGTGCAAGAATATTCCCCAGCATATCCTTGCGGCAGAGATAGGGCAGACCGCCGTATTTGATCGCGACCAGTCCGTCCGCGCTGTAGAAGAATTCCAGCCCGTTGCTCTGTTTGAGCAGATTGCCTTCACTGTCATAATAGAACTTGATGCTGTTTTTGCTCAATCTTCTGCCGGTCGCGTCATAGCTGAACGTATTGCCGTCATAAGCAGTAAGCGTTCTGCCACGCGTCCACGTCGCCGTCTTGCCGCGATAGGTTGTGGGATTGCCGATGGCATCGTACACACAGCTCTGCCCGTTATACGAGGTCAGCTTGTCAGCGTATCTAAATGAACGCTCTCGCGTGGGCAACGCACAGCATCTGGCGGTACGTTGAGTAGACAGATTGTAGTGTAGGTTCGAACATTAGAACATCTCCAATAAAAATTTTAAACCTGGACTATTTATCAGCTTCTGAACATTTTGTGTACCGTCATGATAGGAATAGGTGGTACCTACGAAGCGCAGGACAAAACTTTGCATTATACGTTTGCCGAACAGCCGCGCCGACTTCCCTTGACAAGTGCCCGCGCAGACAGTATAATAAACAGTATGAAATACGTTGAACTCACCGTACATACCACGTCCGAAGCGAGCGAACTGGTCGCCGACGCGCTCTGGAATTATTCCGAGGGCGGCGTCGCCGTCAGCGATGCAAGGGACGTCATTGCCCTCGTCCGCGGCGAGACGGGTGTCTACTGGGACTATCTCGACGACGATCTGCAAAATCTTCCCGCCGACGTGCTCGTCAAGGGCTTCTTCCCGCCCGAAAAGGCGGAGGAAGATATCCGCGCCGTCCGTGAGCAGCTGGAGGAGATGCGCTCCCGCGGCGGGCTGAACTTCGGCACGCTGGAGATGACGCAGCGCATCATCGACGGCGACGACTGGATCGATATCTGGAAGAAGCATTTCCGTCCCATCCATATCGGCGCGCGTGTCGTCATCGTGCCCGCCTGGATCGGCTACACCCTCGAAGCCGGAGAAGTCGTCGTCACGCTCGATTCCAACATGGCGTTCGGCACGGGCGAGCACGAGACGACTTCCATGTGCCTTGAAGCCCTGCAGGAGGTCATGAAAGAGGGGGACGTGGTCATCGACGTCGGCTGCGGCAGCGGAATCTTGGGCATTGCGGCGGCAAAACTGGGCGCAAAACTTTGCTATCTCACCGATATCGACCCCGTTGCCGTCGAGAGCGCCAAACACAACGCCATGATCAACGGCGTCTCGCAAAAAACCATCGTCGCCCATTCTGACCTGCTCGCCGATTCCTCCGTCAAGGGGGATATTGTGCTCGCCAATATCACGGCGGAAGTGCTCGCGCGCCTCGCGCCCGACGTGCCCAAAAACCTCAAAGCGGGCGGCACACTCATTTTGAGCGGCATCATCAGGGACAGGCTCCCGCTGGTCAAAGAGGCGTTCGGCGCGCAGGGGCTGACGCTCGTCGAAGAGCGGAACAAGGGCGAATGGTACGCCCTCATCTACAGGGGATGATATGGCAGCACCCAAGCGCTTTTTTGTGGAACAGATCGCGGACGACATGACGCTCTCCGCCGAGGAGTCCCGCCACGTAAAGAATGTATTGCGCCTTACCGAGGGGGACGAAGTCACCCTCTTTGACGGCAGCGGCAGGGAGTACTCCGCCGTTGTCGACCATGTCGCGCGGGACGCGGTGCACGTCCACGTTGTGCGGGAGGCGGTCTCCGACCGCGAACCTGATATCAGCGTGACGCTGCTCGTCGGCGCGCTCAAGGGGGACAAGACGGAACTGGTCGTGCAGAAGGCGACCGAGCTGGGCGTCATGCGCATCGGCGTCTTTTCCTCCCGCTACTGCGCCGCGTATATGAACGAAAATAAGCTGGAGCGGCTTCGTCGCGTCGCGCGCGAGGCGGCAAAGCAGTGCCTGCGCGCCACCGTGCCCGAGGTTGTCTATTACGAAACGCTCGAAGAAGCGCTCCGCGCGGGTGAGGGGTGCCGGCATAAGCTGTTCGCCTGCGAGTTCCTGCCCGCGGGCGGTGAGGGGCTCGGCGTTCTTCAGGAGAGCGTCTGCGCCGTCGTCGGGAGCGAGGGCGGTTTCTCCGAGGAGGAGTACAAAGCTGCCAGGCAGCTGGGCTACACGGGTATCTCTCTTGGCAGGCGCATTTTGCGCGCGGAGACGGCGGCGATCGCGCTCACGTCCGTCATCATGTATGCGGCGGGAGAACTCAGATGAAGGCGTGCGTCTTTACCCTCGGCTGTAAGGTCAACGAGGCGGAGAGCGCCTCGCTGATGGCGGGGCTGGAAGCGCGCGGCTATGCCGTCACGGACGAGCTCTCGCCCGCCGACGTGTATATCCTCAACACCTGCGCCGTGACGGCGGAGGCGGAGAAAAAGAGCCGTCAGGCGATCGCGCGCATCCGGAAGTGCAATCCGGAAGCGAAGATCATCGTGTGCGGTTGCGCCTACCAGCGCGATCCGCAGGCGTTTGCGGCGCGGAACGTTTCCGTCGTGACGGGCGCCATGCACAAGGATAGGGTGCTCGAATTGCTCGATTTTTCGGGTACGTCCCTCGAAAATGAGGACGTTTTCTGCGAACTGCCCATTCCCAAGCGCACGCACACGCGCGCCAATCTGCGCATCCAGGACGGCTGCAACCGCTTTTGCAGCTACTGCATCATTCCCTACCTGCGCGGCAGGACGCGCTCGCGCAGTCTTACAAGCATCCTTGCGGAGGCGAGCGCCTGTACGGCGCAGGAGCTTGTGCTGACGGGCATCGATATCACCTCCTACCGCGACGGGGATAAGGACCTCGGCGACGTGCTGCTTGCGCTCTCCGACTTTCCCTTCCGCGTGAGGCTGGGCTCTTTAGAGGAGGGCATCGTCATCCGCGATTTTTTGGAGAAGATGCGGGCGGCGGGCAATGTCTGCGAGCATTTTCATCTCTCGCTGCAGAGCGGCTCGGACGCCGTTCTCAAAAAAATGAACCGCCGCTATACGCGCGCGCAGTACCTCGAAGCCTGTGCGCTCATCTATGACTTTTTCCCCGATGCCGCGATCACGACGGACATCATCGTCGGATTTCCCACCGAGACGGAGGCGGACTTTTCAGATACGCTCGCCATCGTGGACGAGGCGGGGTTTGCGCGCGTGCACGCCTTTCCCTATTCCCGCCGCGCGGGGACGGTTGCCGCAAAGCTGCCCGACCTTCCCGCGGCAGTCAAAAAGGAGCGCATGGCGCGACTTTCCAAGGTCGCCGCGGCGGCGGAGGAACGCTATCTTGCCCGCTTCCTCGGCAGGACGCTGGAGGCGGTGTTCGAAGAGGACGGCGGCTACACGCACAATTATATCCGCGTCCGGGCGGACGGCGCAAGGGAGGGCGAGCGCTGCCTCGTCCGACTGGAACAACCGGAACAGGACGGCGCGCATGCCGTCATCATAAAGGAGATATAAGGTATGGAAAACTGCATTTTCTGTAAGATCATCGCGGGCGAGATCCCGTCCGCCAAGGTGTACGAGGACGATGAGATGGTCATCTTCAAGGACGTCGCGCCCAAGGCGAAGATACACCTTCTGTGCGTGCCCAAGGAGCACTTTGCAACGGTCATGGAGCTCACCGATGAGCGCGCGGCGCTCGTCGGCAGAATGCTGCAAAAGATCGGCAGGCTCCGCGATACGCTCGGGCTTTCGGAGGGCTTCCGCCTCGTCGTCAACCAGGGCGAGAACGCGGGGCAGACGGTGCATCACCTGCACATCCATGTCCTCGGCGGCGAGACGCTTCCCTGGGAGTGACGTGAAAGGCGCGGTGTGCTGTCCAATGAGCGCGCGGCGCACGATAACGCGGCATTAGGCGCGGCAGCCTTTTTTCAATTGGGAAAAAAAGGCTGCCGCGCGGGTATAAACATTGCACACAAGGTCAAAACTCCTCACGCAACACGGGCGGGAGGAGTTTTTTTATGCGGATCCGGGGAACGGTAAAGGGAATAGCGACGATCGGCGCCTGTCTTATATGCGGGGCGTTCGCCTACGCGCTCACCCGTTCGCCCGTCTTTGACGGCGACGGCTACGAGCTGTACGCGGGGACTTCCTCCGCCGCGGTCATCGTGACCGATTCTCCCGCCACCCTCAAACTGACCCTGCCCGTCGCGGGCGAGAGCGCGCGTTGGGAGGGGGACCTCGCGGCAGAACTGCTGGCGCGCTTTGAGGCAAAGGTGCTCTTTTGCGAGGAAGTCTGCGGCATACGCAACTATTACTGCCATTCTCCGCAGCTGGGCGAGGGCGTTCTTCTGAATGGCGTGCGCGTCAACCTGCACATTGCGACGAATGGGGTCCGCACGGCGGCGGGCACGCCCATCATCTTCGGCGGTTTCTGAAAAAAATAAATGAGACGCGTATAAAATCATTTTGGCGTGTCCATCATTTACATACCAATCAATGGTCATGGGAGGACTGTTATGAAAGAAGAAAAGACAATATCCAGAAAGAAGGTGCTGTACTATGTGCTGATCGCGGTCAGCGTCCTGCTGCTTGCCGCGGCGATCGTGCTCACCGTCTATTTCACGACGGGCGCACCGAACGACATTGCCGAGACGCCGGGCGACAATCAGGGAACATTGCCCGGAGATGACGAAACGCCGGGCGGCGATGAGGACGACGAGGGCGACGAACCCGATGAACCGGACGAACCTACGGGCGGCGAGACGGAGCAGTACGTTCTGCCCGTTGCTGCGGAGAGCTGTTCTGTGGAGCACAATGCGATCTATGCCAACGCTGCGATCGGCATGTATTATCGCCACAGCGGCGTGGATTTCGCGGCGGAAGCGGGCGCAGAGGTGTATGCGATGGCGGACGGCGTCGTCAAGACGGTCAGCCTGAGCGAGCAGCTCGGTAACCTCATCACGATCACGCATGACGACGGGCTGGAGACGACCTACCGCTTTGTCGAGCCCGTAGAGACGCTGGATGTGGGAGATACGGTCGCCGCGGGCGAGGTCATTGCGCACGTCGCCGAAGCATACGGCACGGAGTCGCACGACGGCACGCACCTGCATTTTGAAGTGACGCACGACGGCGAGCAGGAGGATCCTGCCAACTATCTCGACCTCGTGTACGAGGAGAAGTGACTTTGATTTCGGGGTACGTACCCCAAAATTTGAGACAAAAACGTAATTTTTGTGCGCCGTGACGGCGGAAAGGAGGAAGTATGTGGCTGAATGACAACGCGGGTGTTTTGATGCTCATCATCGGACTTCTGATCCTCGGGGCGCTGGGCATTTCGCTCTGGATCCTGTTTTCGCTGCGCAGTCAGTTCTGCGTGCAAAAACTAAAGTTCACGGGACTGTACGCGACCGACCGCGTCACCCGCACGAAGTATGCCTCGCTCACGATCGGCAACAAGTCCGTCCGCGAGCTTGCCATCAAAGAGGTGGGCATCAAGAACGGCGGCGTCGCGTTTGATCTCACCGCGCTCTATCGCTATAAGACAGAACTGGACGAGCGTGCGCACATCGTCATTGAGCAGCGCTCCTCCATCGACTTCTCTCTCTCCGTGGACGAACTCAAGAGCCTGCTTTTGGACGACAAGAGCGGTCGGCTCGGAACGCTCCGGCTGTACGCGGTCGATTTGGTTGGCAACCTCTATCAGGGCAGGATTGCGCCCGTGAAAAAGCTGCTTGCCGATACGCTGCGCGTGCAGAACGCGGCAGGGGAGCAAAAGCGCACCGTCCCCGCCCCCGAACACAAATCGCAATCATGATTCCCCCATTGAATTGTCAAACTAAGTGCAACACTTTGTGAGATTTTCTTGGAACAAATCTTGCGGTGTTCGGAAATGCAAAACTTTCTTGGGCCTGGCGTTGATCAACGCCAGGTTCTTTTTCAGGGTCGCGGGACTGACCCGCGAAAGATTCC
>DXBS01000128.1 GCA_019116405.1 Candidatus Gallimonas intestinigallinarum
CCCGGCATGGTCAAGGCGGCATACTCCTCCGGCAAGCCCGCAGTAGGCGTCGGCGCAGGAAATACGCCCGCGATCATCGATTCGACCGCGGACATCAAACTTGCCGCTTCTTCCATCCTTCATTCCAAGACCTTTGATAACGGCATTATCTGCGCTTCCTAGCAGTCGACCATCGTCCTTGCAGACGTTTACGACGAGTTCAAGGCGGAAATGCAGAAGCGCGGCGCTTACTTCCTTACGCCCGAAGAGACAGACAAGGTCAGAAAGACCATCATCATCAACGGCGCGCTCAACGCGAAGATTGTCGGTCAGAGCGCATGCAAGATCGCAGAGCTCTCCGGCTTTACGGCGCCTGCTGGCAGCAAGGTGCTGGTCGGCGAGGTAGAATCGGTCGACCTCTCCGAGGAGTTCGCGCACGAGAAGCTCTCTCCCGTCCTTGCAATGTACAAGGCGCAGACCTTTGAAGAGGCTGTCGCAAAGGCGGACAGGCTCATCAAGGACGGCGGTCTCGGTCACACCTCCTCGCTGTATATCAACGTTGAAACGGGCGCTGATAAGATCGCATACTTCCGCTCCATCATGAAGACCTGCCGTATCGTCATCAACACGCCTTCCTCGCATGGCGGCATCGGTGATCTTTACAACTTCAAGTTCCCCGCATCCCTCACGCTGGGCTGCGGTTCGTGGGGCGGCAACTCCGTCTCCGAGAACGTGGGCGTCAAGCACCTCATCAATATCAAGACCGTTGCGGAAAGGAAGGAAAATATGTTGTGGTTCAGAGCACCTGAGAAGGTCTATTTCAAACGCGGTTGCCTGGGTGTCGCCCTCAAGGAGCTTGGTCGCCAGGTCTATAACAAGAAGAAGGCGTTCGTCGTCACCGACCAGTTCTTGTTCCAGAGCGGCTTCACCAAGAAGATCACGAGCATTCTCGACGAACAGGGCATCACGCACACGACCTTCTTCAACGTCACGCCCGATCCCACGCTTGCCTGCGCAAACGAGGGTGTCAAGCAGATGCGCGACTTCCAGCCCGACGTCATCATCGCGGTCGGCGGCGGTTCGCCCATGGATGCTGCAAAGATCATGTGGGTCATGTATGAGCACCCCGAAGTAGATTTCCAGGATATGGCGATGCGCTTTATGGATATCCGCAAGCGTGTCTATACCTTCCCGCACATGGGCGACAAGGCGCTGTTCGTCGCTATTCCCACGACGGCAGGTACCGGTTCGGAAGTGACGCCTTTCGCGGTCATCACCGACGAGAAGACGGGCACCAAGTATCCTCTTGCTGACTACGAACTCATGCCCGATATGGCGATCATCGACGCCGATCTCATGATGACCATTCCCAAGGGACTTACCTCCTGCTCGGGTATCGACGCAATGAGCCACGCACTCGAGGCGATCGCATCCGTCATGGCGACCGACTTCACCAACGGCATTGCGAAGGAAGCGGTCAAGCTCATCTTTGATTATCTGCCCCGCGCATATGAGAAGGGTGGCCACGACGCAGAGGCGCGTGAGCGCATGGCAAATGCGTCCACAATGGCAGGTATGGCGTTTGCTAACGCATTCCTCGGCGTCTGCCACTCCATGGCGCATAAGCTGGGTTCCTACTGGCACATCCCTCACGGCATGGCGAACTCCCTGATGCTCGAAGAGGTCATCCGCTTCAACAGCTCGGAGCATCCCACCAAGATGGGAACTTTCCCTCAGTACGCATACCCTCAGTGCCAGGCACGCTATGCGGACGTCGCCCGCTTTATCGGACTCAAGGGCAAGAACGACGAGGAGCTTGTCGAAGCGCTCATCAAGAAGCTGCATGAGCTGCAGGAGGCGATCGGTCAGCCCAAGACCATCCAGGAAGCGCTTGCCGGCAAGGTCACGGAAGAGGAGTTCCTTGCACGTCTCGATCAGATGACGGAAGATGCGTTCGACGATCAGTGCACGGGTGCAAACCCTCGTTATCCTCTGATGAGCGAGATCAAGGAGATGTACCTCAACGCTTACTACGGCCGTCAGAACCGCAACAAGAAGAAGTAAGCTGACACCAATTGCATCGCAACGAGGGCGGGAAAATCTGCCCTCGTTGTTGAAGTTTTGAAAATTTTGAAAAAAATTCAGAAGAGAGGAGCGTTATGAGAGGACTGGAAACTTCTGTCAGAAAGCTGCGCCATCAGGTGTTTGTCGAAGTCGCAAAAGTCGCCTTTGAATCCACGGATATTGAAAACGATATCGAGAAGATCCCCTATATCATCACCCCGACGGAGACGCCGCAGTACCGCGAGAGCGTGTACCGTGAGAGGGCGATCGCCGCAGAGCGCGTCCGGCTTGCAATGGGCATGTCGCTTAACCCGCAGGATCGTCCCGCGCACATCACCAACGGGCTTAACAAGAGCAATATTTCGGACAGCTACTATGAACCGCCGCTCATGCAGGTCATTCCGTCGGCATGCGATCGGTGCGAGGAGAATATGTATGTCGTCTCCGACCAGTGCCGCGGCTGCGTTTCCCGCTATTGCATGACGGTCTGCCCCAAGGGCGCGATCTCCGTCGATAAAAAGACGGGGAAGGCCGTCATCGATCAGGGCAAGTGCATCAAGTGCGGCAAGTGCAAGGCATCCTGCCCGTACGAGGCGATCGCACACAGAACGCGCCCCTGCGCGCAGGCATGCGGCGTCAAGGCGATCTCCAGCGACGGGCTTGGCAGGGCATCCATCGATCCCGCGAAGTGCGTCGGCTGCGGACAGTGCATGGTTTCCTGTCCATTCGGCGCGATCGCAGACAAGTCGCAGATCTTCCAGCTCATCCGCGCCATGCAGAAGGGGGACGAGGTCGTCGCCGAGGTCGCACCGGCGATCGTCGGGCAGTTCGGTCCCAACGTGACGCTCTGGAAGATCAAAGCCGCGCTCAAGGAGATCGGCTTCAAGGAAGTCTATGAGGTCGCGCACGGCGCAGACGTGGGCGCATCCACCGAGGCGCACCATTACGCGACGGAGGTCGTCACGGGGCAGCTTCCCTTCCTCCTGACTTCCTGTTGCCCCGCATGGAGCATGCTCGCAAAGACGCAGTTCCCCGACATGATCGACAAGGTCTCGTCGGCGCTGACGCCCATGGTCGCAACGTCCAGAACGATCAAGCAGAATCGTCCCAACGCGCGCGTGGTCTTTATCGGACCATGCGCCGCAAAGAAGCTCGAGGCGCGCCGCCGTACGGTGCGCAGCGACGTCGATTTCGTCATTACCTTTGAGGAGCTTGCCGCGATCTTTGAGGCAAAGGGCATCAATATGGCGACATACGACAAGGAAGAACCTATCCACGACGCGACGGCGGCCGGACGCGGCTACGGTGTTGCAGGCGGTGTTTCGGCAGCGATCGAAGCATGCGTCAAAGAGTATTATCCCGATGTTGAAGTCAAGATCGAGCATGCAGAGGGGCTGGAGGAGTGCAAGAAAGTGCTGCTTCTTGCCAAGCTCGGCAAGAAGAACGGCTGCCTGATCGAGGGCATGGGCTGTCCCGGCGGCTGTGTTGCGGGCGCGGGCGTCAACGCCCCCGTGGAAAAGGGCGCTGCGGAGCTCAGGAAATTCGTCGCCGGCTCCACAAAGAAGCTGCCCGAAAAGGAACTTTACGAAATCAAGTTGCCGTAACGATCGGTCGGAAGGAACGTGCCCGCAGCGGGTACGTTCTTTTTGTATAAAAAGTAACCCACCAGCTAAGCTGGTTGGTTACTTTTCGCTCTTTTGATGGGGATTTTTTATAAAGTACTTGCATTTTCAGGCACAATGTAGTATAATCATAGATGAAAGAAATCGGGAGCTTGTACACAGGCTGAGAGGAAGGTGTGACCTTCGACCGTTGACCTGATTTGGGTAATGCCAGCGTAGGGAGATTGAAAGCGGGCATGACGTAAGGTCATCGCCCGATTTTTGTTGGAGGTCATATGGTCAGGATCAACGGAGAAGATCTGGACGTGGCAGGCAAAACGATCGCAGAATACCTTGCGGGAACGTCGTACGATTTGAAGCGGATCGCCGTCGAGCGCTGCGGCGAAATCGTTCCCAAGAGCGCCTATTCTTCCACGACGCTTGCCGACGGCGACAGCGTGGAGATCGTCAGTTTCGTCGGAGGCGGCTGATGACCTGCGACGAATGGAACGCGGCGCTCATTGCAAGGCACGGCGCTGACTTGCACGAGAAATTCTCAAGCGCGACGGTTGCTATCTGCGGTTTGGGGGGGCTTGGCTCCAACATTGCCGTCTCCCTTGCCCGTGCGGGGGTCGGAAAACTCATTCTCATCGATTTTGATCGGGTGGACATCTCAAATCTCAACCGTCAGCAGTACAAGGCGGCGCAGATCGGCATGCCCAAGACGGAGGCACTGCGAGACAATCTTTTTGCGATCGCGCCCTTTCTCAAAGCAGATCTCCACACCGTGCGCATGACGGAAGAAAACGCTGTTCGGCTGGTGCGGGAAGCGGACGTTGTCTGCGAGGCATTTGACGATGCGCAGGCAAAGGCAATGCTCGTCAACTGCATTTGCGAAACGCTTCCAAAGACATATCTTGTCGCGGCGTCGGGCATGGCGGGGCTTGCAAGTCCCAATGCGATCAGAACGCGCAGGATAGGGCAGAGGTTGTATCTGTGCGGCGATGGGGTGAGCGACGTGAGAAGCGGACTTGGGCTGGTCGCGCCGCGAGTCATGCTGTGCGCCGCGCATCAGGCGCTCATGGCCTTGCGCATTCTCGCGGGAGAGTACGAAGTATAAGTTTTCTTTTTAAGGAGTTTGAAAATATGGACGATAAACTCATCATCGGCGGAAGGGAGTTCGGCTCGCGCTTTATTCTTGGCTCGGGCAAATACTCGCTCCGCCTCATCGAAGCGGCCGTCAGGGATGCTGGCGCGGAGATCATCACACTCGCCGTGCGCCGCGCCAATACCAGGGAGCAGGAAAATATCCTTGACTTTATCCCCAAGGGCGTCACGCTGCTGCCCAATACGAGCGGCGCGCGCAACGCAGAGGAGGCGGTGCGCATTGCCCGCCTTGCCCGCGAACTGGGCTGCGGGGACTTTGTCAAGATCGAGATCATGCGCGATTCCAAGTATCTTCTGCCCGATAATTACGAAACCATCAGGGCGACGGAGATCCTCGCGAAAGAGGGCTTTGTCGTCATGCCCTATATGTATCCCGACCTCAACGTCGCGCGCGATCTTGTCAATGCGGGCGCGGCGAGCATCATGCCCTTAGCGGCGCCCATCGGCTCTAACAAGGGGCTTGCAACCAAAGAATTTATTCAGATTCTCATTGACGAGATCGACCTTCCCGTTATCGTGGACGCAGGCATCGGCAGACCCTCGCAGGCGTGCGAGGCAATGGAGATGGGCGCGGCTGCCATCATGGCGAACACCGCGCTTGCGACGGCAGGCGACCTCACGCAGATGGCGTCTGCGTTCCGCCTTGCCATCGAGGCGGGCAGAAAGGCGTACCTTGCCGGCATCGGCAGGGTTTTAACGCGCGGTGCGTCTGCATCCGATCCGCTCACGGGATTTTTGCATGACTGAGGCGGGATATGGAAAATCAGTTTTTTGTCGATTCCGCGCGCCTTTCCGAGGCGGCGCTGGAGAAAAAACACCGCCTTGAGACCGACCCGTCCTCCCGCAAGAACCCGATGGAGTACCTTCCGGGCATGGAAAAGATCGAGTCGGATATCTGCGAAAAGGTCATCTCGCAGATGAAGGCATACGATGCGTTCAAGTACACGGCGCGCGACGTAAGAATGGCGCTGGAGCACGAGACCTGCTCGGTGGAGGACTTCAAGGCGCTCCTGTCTCCTGCGGCGGAGCCATTTTTAGAGCAGATGGCGCAGCGTGCGCGCATGGAGACGAGCAAGCACTTTGGCAACACCGTCTACCTCTTCACGCCGCTCTACATTGCCAACTACTGCGAAAATTACTGCGTCTACTGCGGGTTTAACTGCTATAACGATATTCACCGCATGAAGCTGACGCCGGAGCAGATCGAGCACGAAATGCAGGTCATCGCGTCGAGCGGCATGGAAGAGATCTTAATCTTAACGGGCGAGAGCCGCGTGCAGAGCGACGTACAGTATATCGGCGAGGCGTGCAAGCTTGCGCGCAAATATTTCCGCATGGTCGGGCTGGAGATCTATCCCGTCAACACGGACGAATATCGCTATCTGCATGAGTGCGGCGCCGACTATGTGACCGTTTTTCAGGAATCGTATGACATTGTAGCATACGAAAAACTGCACCTGATGGGACATAAGCGCGTCTGGCCGTATCGCTTTGACGCGCAGGAGCGTGCATTGCGCGGCGGGATGCGCGGCGTCGGGTTCTCGGCGCTTTTGGGGCTTTCCGATTTCCGCAAGGACGCGCTTGCGAGCGCGCTGCACGTCTACTATCTGCAGCGCAAGTATCCGCAGGCGGAAATGTCGCTCTCCTGTCCGCGCCTGCGTCCCATCATCAACAACGAGAAGATCAATCCGCAGGACGTGCACGAAAAACAGCTCTGCCAGATTCTGTGCGCCTATCGCATTTTTATGCCTTTCGTCGGCATCACGGTCTCCTCGCGCGAGAGCGCGGCGTTCCGCAACGGCATCGTCAGGATCTGCGCGACCAAGGTCTCGGCGGGAGTTTCGACGGGCATCGGCGACCACGAGAGCAAGTATACAGGCAGAGACTCCGGCGGCGATCAGGGTGACGAACAGTTTGAGATCAGTGACGGCAGGAGTCTCAAAAAGATGTACGACGACATCACAGACGAGGGCTTGCAACCAGTTCTCAACGACTATCTGTATGTTTAAGCTCCTGAGTGTCACTTCCCGTACGCTCTGCAAGGAGGATTTCCTTGCGCGCGTCGGCACGATCTGCGCGGCGGGCATCGACGGCATCATTTTGCGCGAAAAGGACTTATCCGAGCCCGAATATCAGTCGCTTGCTATCAATGTCCTGCAAATTTGCCGTGAAAAGGGAACGCCCTGCGCGCTGCACACCTATGTGACTGCGGCGAAAAGTCTGCATGCCGAGGCGCTGCACTTTCCTCTGCATGCGTTTCTTGCGCTCGGCGAAAAGGAAAAGCGGGCATTTCCGACAATCGGCGTGTCCTGCCACAGCCTTGACGACGTCGTGGCGGCGCAGGAGGGCGGGTGCTCGTATGTAACGCTCGGACATATCTTTGCAACCGACTGTAAAAAGGGGCTTCCCGGAAGGGGGCTTGCCTTCTTGTCCGAGGTCTGTCGCCATGCAAGCGTGCCCGTCTATGCGATCGGCGGCATCAACAGGGACAATATCGCCCGCGTACGCGATGCGGGTGTAAGCGGGGCGTGCATCATGAGCGGACTCATGACCTGCCGCGATCCCGCAGAATATCTGGAGGAACTTCGCCATGCGCTTTGAACGGGACATGTTGCTGCTCTACGCCGTGACCGACCGCGCGTGGACGGGCAAACAGTCGCTCGATGAGCAGGTCGAAGAAGCACTTCAAGGCGGCGTAACGCTCGTTCAGCTGCGCGAAAAGCGCCTTTCCAAGGAGCAACTCATCGAGGAAGCGCGGCGCATAACGGCGCTCTGCCATCGTTACGGCGTTCCGCTCATCGTCAACGACGATTATGAAGCGGCGCTCGCGGCGGGCGCGGACGGCGTTCACGTCGGCATCGAGGATACGCCCGTCGCCGCCATTCGGGCGCGCGCAGGGAAGGACTTCATCATCGGCGCGACGGCAAAGACAGTCGAACAGGCGCAGCGCGCAGAGCGCGAGGGCGCCGACTACCTGGGAGTGGGCGCGGTGTTTCCGTCGCCGACCAAGCAGAGCGCCATCCGCATCACCAACGAGCAATTGCGCGAGATCTGCGCCAGCGTCACCATTCCCGCCGTCGCGATCGGCGGCATTACACAGAAGAATGTCGCCTCGCTTCGAGGGGGTGGCATGGCGGGCATTGCCGTTGTCTCGGCGATCTTCGGCGCGGACGATATTTTGGCTGCGGCGCGGTCACTGAAGGAACGCGCGATCGAGGTCACGAGAGGGGAAGCATGAACAAAAAAACGGCGCTGTCCATTGCGGGCAGCGATTGCAGCGGGGGCGCGGGCATTCAGGCGGACCTCAAGACGATGACGATGAACGGCGTCTATGCCATGAGCGTCATCACCGCGCTGACCGCACAGAATACAACGGGCGTGCGCGATATCATGGAGGTCACGCCTGCCTTTCTGGCGGAGCAGATGGACGCGGTCTTTGAAGATATCCGTCCGGACGCCGTCAAGATCGGCATGGTCTCGTCCGCCGTGCTCATCGGTAAAATTGCGGAGCAGTTGACCTTCTATGGCGCAAAAAACGTCGTCGTTGACCCCGTCATGGTGGCAACGAGTGGCGCGCGGCTCATGCAGGAGGATGCCGTCTCAACGCTTTGTGAGCGGCTCTTGCCGCTTGCGACGCTGGTCACGCCCAATATTCCCGAAGCGGAGATCCTCTCGGGACTTCGCATTTTGGACAAACAACAGATGCAGGAGGCGGCGCGCATCATCGGCGACACATATGGCTGCGCCGTGCTCGTCAAGGGCGGTCACGGCGTCCACGATGCCGACGACCTTTTATGGCAGGACAGCGCGTATACCTGGTTTGCGGGCAGGCGCATCGCAAATCCCAATACGCACGGCACAGGCTGCACGCTCTCCAGCGCGATAGCCGCCAACCTTGCCAAAGGCTTCCCGCTCGGCGAGGCGGTGCGGCGGGGCAAGACATATGTCTCTGGCGCGCTTGCAGCAATGCTCGATCTGGGAAAGGGGAGCGGTCCCATGGATCACGCCTTTGCCCTGCGCGGCGAATTTGCAGAGCAGGCTGAATAACGATGTAAAATCAATAGAACGGAGTGATATATGAGAAACTACACGACGCAAATGGACGCCGCAAAGCGCGGCATCATTACGCCCGAAATGAAGGCGGTCGCCGCCAAGGAGTACCGCACGGAGGAGGAGATTCGCGACCTCGTCGCAAAGGGACAGGTCGCGATCTGCGCAAACAAACTGCACACCTGCCTCGATCCCAATGGCGTGGGCAGTATGCTGCGCACCAAGATCAACGTCAATTTGGGCGTGTCCCGCGATTGTAAGGACTATGATATCGAGATGCAGAAGGTCATGGCTGCCGTCAATATGGGCGCGGAGGCGATCATGGATCTCTCCTCGCACGGGAACACGCAGCCCTTCCGCCGCAAGCTCACGCACGAGTGCCCCGCGATGATCGGCACCGTCCCCGTGTATGACAGCGTCATCCACTATCAGCGTGACCTTGCAACGCTGACGGCAAAGGACTTCATTGACGTCATCCGCCTGCACGCAGAGGACGGCGTGGATTTCGTCACCCTCCATTGCGGCATCACGCGTAAGACCATCGATCAGATCAGGAAGCACAAGCGCAAGATGAACATTGTCTCGCGCGGCGGTTCGCTCGTGTTTGCGTGGATGAGCATGACGGGAGAGGAGAATCCCTTCTATGAGTACTTTGACGATATCCTGGAGATCTGCCGCGAATATGACGTGACCATCTCTTTGGGCGACGCGTGCCGTCCCGGCTGCCTTGCCGATGCCTCCGACGTCTGCCAGATCGAGGAGCTCGTCCGCCTCGGCGAGCTGACCAAGCGCGCCTGGGCAAAGGACGTGCAGGTCATGGTGGAAGGTCCCGGTCATATGCCGCTCGATCAGATCGCGGCAAACATGAAGATCCAGCAGACCATCTGTATGGGCGCACCCTTCTATGTGCTCGGCCCGCTCGTGACGGACATTGCGCCCGGGTACGACCATATCACGTCGGCGATCGGCGGCGCGGTCGCTGCGGCAAACGGCGCGGCGTTTTTGTGCTATGTCACGCCCGCAGAACATTTGGCGCTTCCCAATGTGGAGGATGTCAAACAAGGCATCATTGCCTCCCGCATTGCGGCGCACGCGGCGGACATTGCCAAGCATATCCCGCACGCACGGGATATCGACGACGCCATGGCGGACGCGCGCCGTACGTTCGACTGGGAGAAACAGTGGGAGTGCGCGATCGACCCGGAGACGGCAAAGGCGATCCGCGACGACAGAAAGCCCGAGCACGAGGACAGCTGCTCCATGTGCGGAAAATTCTGCGCCGTCCGCAGTATGAACAAAGCATTGAATGGCGAATATATCGATATCCTCTGATCGTTCCGATATCGAATAAAAACAATCTTTGCAAAGGAGAAAGTAATATGGCAAAAGTATGCGTCATCACGGGCGGTGGCAGCGGAATGGGGCTGGAAGCCGCAAAGTTCATGCCCAAGGATAAGATCATTGTCCTGTCCGGCAGAACGGAAGCAAAGCTGAAAAAAGCGGTCGCAGAGTTGTCGGCTCTCGGATTTGAGGCGTACGCCAAGACGTGCGACACATCCAAGCGCGAGAGCGTCAAGGCGCTCGTTTCCTATGCGGTCTCGCTCGGAGAGGTCAAGACGGTCATCAATTCGGCGGGACTGTCGCCCGCAATGGCGGATCCCGAGACCATCGTGCGCGTGAATGCACTTGGCACCGTGTACATGAACGAGGAGTTCTCCAAAGTCATGAAGAAGGGGAGCGTCATCGTGGACGTCGCCTCCAACTCAGCGTATGTTCTGCCGAAGCTCCTGATCAACAAAAAGGTCTACGCACTCGCCGATCAGGATGAGGAGAAGCTCGTCGCCAAGATCATCAAAAAGGCAAAGCTTGCCAAGGGTGATTACCAGCGCTCCGGCTTTGCCTATGCGCTCTCCAAGAACTTCGTCGTCTGGTACGCCAAGAAGTGCGCGTTTGATTACGGTCCGAAAGGCATCCGCGTCGTATCTTTAAGCCCCGGTCTCATTGCAACGGACATGGGCAATCTGGAGGCGAAGGACGGCGGCATGCTCATCGGCTTCTCCACCGAGGAGCGTATGGGAAAGCCTGAAGAGCTCGGCTATGCACTGGCAACGGTCGCCGATGAGCGCAACGGTTACCTTGCGGGTGTGGACGTCCTGTGCGACGGCGGCAGCACGAACGGCATGCAGGAATTTAAAAAGAAGAAGTAAGTTTGCATTTTGGAAAGGGGAGGCGGCACGCCGCCTCTTTTGCATTTTTATGGGAACGTATGCGCAAAATGCGACACCGACAAGGTCGGATTTTTTTGAAAAAGTTTCGGAAAAACCGAAAAAACATTTGACATTATCATGAAATTTTGCTACTATATACAAGCGCTGACGAATGCGGGTGTAGTTCAATGGTAGAATCCCAGCCTTCCAAGCTGGTCGCGTGGGTCCGATTCCCATCACCCGCTCCATTAAAACAGAAAAAGTCATATGCGACGAAAGGGGAATGTGCTGGTTTCTGATATGCGCCTGTAGCTCAGGTGGATAGAGCAACGGCCTTCTAAGCCGTGTGTCAGGGGTTCGAATCTCTTCAGGCGCACCAAATATTGCGGGCGTAGCTCAGTTGGTTAGAGCGCCAGATGGTGGCCCTGGAGGTCGTGAGTTCGATTCTCGTCGCCCGCCCCATTTATTTTTTGG
>DXBS01000129.1 GCA_019116405.1 Candidatus Gallimonas intestinigallinarum
GGTCATGGGCTCCTGGAAGATCATCGCGATCTGCTTGCCGCGGATCTTCTGCATGTCGCTCACGGGCATCTTGGCGATATCGTACGCCTTGTCGCCCATGTTAAAGCGAATGGAGCCGCTGACGATCTGTCCCTGCGGCGCCTGCACGAGCTGCATGAGTGACAGGCTCGTGACCGACTTGCCGCAGCCGGACTCGCCGACGACGCCCACCGTCGCGCCCTTGGGAATGGAGAACGTGACGCCGTCCACCGCCTTGGCGACGCCCGCATCCGTGAAGAAATAGGTATGCAGGTCGTCAAACTCGACGATGTTGGCGGGATCCTTCATCTCGCAGAGGTAATCCGCCTCCGTGGCATGGCGCTTTTTGCGCTTTTCCAGCTCGCGGATGATCCTTGAATTGCTCTTTGCGATCTCACGCGATTCCTTTGCGGTGAGATAGTGGGAATTCCCCTTGGACGCAGCTTTTTCGGGCGCGTTTTCTTGATCTTTTTTGTGAAATAACATGGCTTATCTCTTCGATTTCGGGTCGAACGCGTCACGCAGACCGTCGCCGATAAAGTTGAAACCGAGCACCGCAAGGACAATGCAGATTCCGGGCGGTACCCAAAGGTTGAGATAGTTCTGCAAAATGTTGGGATTGTTGTTGACGAGTTGGATCATGTTGCCCCACGATGCGCTGGTGACGGGAACGCCCAGCCCGAGGTAGGACAGCGACGCCTCCGTCAGAATAACGCTGCCAAGCCCCAGGGTCATGGAGACGATGAGCTGCGGCATGACGTTGGGCACGAGGTGCCGGAAGATCTTGCGCGGCGTGGAAAGTCCCCTCGCCGTCGCAGAGACCATGAACTCCTGTTCGCGCAAAGTCAGGATCTGTCCGCGGACGATGCGCGCGATGCCTGTCCAGCCGAACAGCGTCAGGAACAGCATCATGAAGTAAATTCGATTATTCGGATCTACGCCCATGCCATCAAGCACCGAACCGATGATGAGCATCAATGGCAGCGACGGGATACAGCTGAAGACATCCACGACGCGCATGACGAGCGTATCCACCCATTTGCCGAAGTAGCCCGCCAGTCCGCCGAAGACGATGCCAAGGACCGTCTCCATGATGACGACAATGAGGCTGAGTGACAGCGAGACGCGTCCGCCGTACATGAGGCGGGTCAGCACGTCGTAGCCCGAATTGTCGGTGCCGAACCAGTGCTCAGGACTCGCCGCGGCGTAGCGGTCGATATCCATTTCCGCGCGCTGGACGCGATAGACGGAATAGGTCATCTCCTCGCCGTTGTCATCCAGCACGGCGTTTCCGTTCTCGTCCGTGACTGTCACGACGATCTCGGAGACCGTAACTTGCAGGCGGTCTGTCTCACGGTCGACCGTCCCCTCGTCATAAGGCGAGAATAAGGGACCGATCCAGCTGAATGCAAACAGGAAAATGATGATGCAGAGCCCGACAATGGACAGCTTGGAGCGGAAGAACCGCTTTATGACCAGCTGCATTGGCGTGAGCGAACGCACGCTGTCCGCAAGGGAGTGGATCTCCTCCTCTTCCGGCTCGTGCGGAGACTCCTGCTCGGGCAAGGGGCGGGGTACGTCGTCGGGAATGGCGGGAACTTCCGTCCCGATCTCGCCCGCTTTGATTTCTTCTTCCATACCTCTCTCCCTTTATTTTGTGAGTTTGACGCGGGGGTCAACGATGACATACATGATGTCCGTGAGCAGCATCCCGAGGACGGTCAGGACGGCGAGGAACATATTGTACCCCATGACGAGCGGGATATCGCCGTTGTTCATCGCGGTATAGCCGATGAGGCCGATGCCCGGGATGCCGAAGAACTGCTCCAGGATCATCGAGCCGCCGAACAGACCGGGCAGGAGACCCGCGAGCATAGTGACCATGGGGATCATCGTGTTCTTGAATGCGTGCTTGTAGATGACGGAGCGCTCGGAAAGCCCCTTTGCGCGCGCCGTACGGATGTAGTCGGCGTTGAGCACTTCCAGCATATTGGTACGCGTATAGCGCATGATGGAACCGATGCTCAGAACGACCGTGACCAGGATGGGCAGTACTAAGTGCCAGGCCTGATCGATAAAGAGTTCCCATCCAGAAGGATTGATGAGACCGGAAGACTGCAACCCGAGCGAGGTATCGAACCAGCCGAGGTCATAGGCGAAGATCTTGACGACGATCGCCGCAAAGAAGAAGGACGGGAAGGAGATACCGATCATTGTAAGGACGGTCGTCGCATAGTCGAAGGCGCCGTACTGCTTGACCGCCGCGCGCGTACCAAGATAGACTGCGAGCGGGTAGTAGATGAGCAAGCTGACCAATGTGAGGATAAACGAGATCCACACATTGTCCGCAATGATCTGCGTCACAGGCTGCTCAAGCTGGAAGGAGTTGCCGAAGTCAAAGGTGATGGCGCCGTGCGTTTCCAGCTTCATACTTCCCCAAAACGAACCGACGTAAAACCAACCTTCCGGCATCCACCAGTCGCCGAACATCCACTTGATGTAGCCGCCGAGGATACTGCTGTCCAGCCCGTACAGCGCTTCCATCTCGGCGAATCTGCTCTGATCAAAATTCGGATTATTCCCGAACTTGATACGGATGTAGTCCA
This sequence comes from Candidatus Gallimonas intestinigallinarum, assembly GCA_019116405.1. The sequence goes on from DXBS01000129.1 coordinate 2,625, forward strand.
GCGGCATGCACCTTAGAAGCGCATACAGGATGATGGATACGCCGAAAATGATGAGCACGGAGAGAAGCAGTCGCTTGATGACATATTTAACCATGGAATTCTCCCGTTAGTAGTCGCTTGCGCAAAACCGTCAGCCCTTATAGCTGACCTTCCAGATCTCCGAGAAGGGGCCCCTGTAGGGCGTAGTATCCTGAACGAGCGTGGTCGCATCGATCAGATCGGAGTTGTAGACGAAGATGTCGCTTCTCTGATAGAGCGGGAATTCGACGGCAAGCTCCATGACGATATCGGATGCTTCGCGGTAGATCTGCGCGCGCTCGCTCTGGACGATGGTCTCGCGGCCTTCGTCGATCTTGTCACTCAATTCCTCGATGATCTCCCTCTCTTCGGGCGTTGCCATGTTCTGCGTGATGAGGTAGTCATAGCCCCAGTTGAGCACGGAGGTCGCCTGGCTGTCCATATGGAAGACCTGGAACATATCGGGGTCGACCGTCGAGGACCAAGCCGCCGCCCAGACGGCAAGGTCGCCGCTGGCGAGCTTGAAGAGCGCACGCGCATCGTTGACGACCGTTGCGCGGATGCCGTTTGCATTGAGAATCTCGCTTGCGCGGATGAAGGTCTGATAGGCGGGGTGGTCATACGTCTCGCCCGCGATCGTGAGCGTGATCTCGATGGGCTCGCCGTTCTCGTCATACCAGGTGTTGTTCTCAAAGGTGCACTGACCCTGATACAGGAGATCCTTTGCCTTTGCAAAAGAATCGTCAAAACCGTAATAACTGGTGGGCGCCCATACCTCGACGCCTGCGTCATCAAACGCATCGTAGACCCAGCTCGTCGTAGAGAAGCAGCGGTAGACGGGTCTGGAGAGCGTCCCGGGATAGTAGTCCTGTACATAGGAGGGATTGAACACCGTCATCAGCGCACGGCGGATATAGATGTTGGGAATAAACTTGGCGTTGATCCCGATATAGCCGTAACCGGCCGTCTCGATGGTACTGTAGGAGAGGAAGGAGGTCGCCTCGATCTCATTCAAGTTCTCCTGCGTGGCGCTCGGGTCGGCGACATCGATATCCTGACTCTGCAGCGCAGGCACCATCTGCGTGGTCTGCTGCACCTTATACTGAACGTGCTTGATCTTTGCGTTGTAGACCTCATCGGTGTTTCCGCCCGTTGTATAGTAGTTATCGTTGCGGATGAGATAGACGATGTTGTCACTTAAGAAGCCGTCCCACAGCGTCTGGAAGCTGTCATTGGATGCCTGCGTCTGCTCCCAGTTTTCATTGGCTTCCCAGACGAACGTCTGATCGTACATGGTGGACGCCTGGTACACGCCTGCGCCGACGGGCACACGGTTGCGCCTCCTGACCTCGTTCATGAATGCGACGGAGGAGTACTTAACGCCGAAGTTGGAGGAATAGGTCGTATCATTCATCGCCGCCGCAGTCAGTTCGGGCGTAGAGTAGTAATGCATGGGCGCAACAGAGAACGCGAAGTTCCACTTTGCCCTGGGGTCGATGCCGTTGATCGTGATCTGCAGCATCTCATACTCCCCTTCCGGATAACTCGTGCCGCCGTCGAATTCGGAGGCATCGAGGATACGGATGCCGGAGATGCTGGGGATCGCAAGACCGCCCGCGACCTCCTGAATGGCGCCGTAGTACGCCTCTCTCGCTTCACCAGCGAAGGTCGTCAGCATCGTCGAACCCGTCGAATAGTTGTATATGATATCAGTAATGTTGCGATCACGGGGGCAGATGTAATTAAACGCGTATTCGATGGCTTCCTCCTCCGTCATGTCGGCATTGCGGTCGACATCGGGAATGAGATCCCAGTTCATGAGGAAATTGCCGTTTTCATCCGTCTCATAGACAGTGACGCCCGCGACGGTGCGATATTCGCGGCTGAGGACGCCTGCTTCAAAGAAGAAGCCCTGCCAGACCTTGTCCGAATCCATATCGTAGCCATCGGAATATGTCCCCGTATCCTGATCGAGCTGACCGCGGTAGGTGTTCATATCGACGCCGTTGTAGATCGTCTGAAGTTCGCTTCTGAACTCCGTCTTGATCGCCTCGATATCATCAAGGATCGCCTGCTCATCGTAAGGAACGAACAGATCGGTGATATTTCCGCCGTTGCTTGTACTGTTCTCGGCGTCGTAATTTTCAAAGCGCGCACGAACACTCTCGTTATAGAAATTCACACGCTCCTGCCATTCGGCTGTATCATCAGGATCGTCTACATACGTCAGAATGGCATTGAGGCGCTGATTGGCGAGATTATTGTACGTCTCGTCATCGGACGCAGCGGAACCTTCCGTCGCGTTGGGATCCTGGCTCTGATACTCGCGAAGTCCCTGAATGTCGGTGGAATACAGCGTGTTCGAACCGGTATAGGTGGGATCGAGATACATATACAGATTGAACAGCACGTCGTGCGCGGTGAGCGGCACGCCGTCCGAGAACAGAATGTCGTTCTTGATCACGAACTGATAGACGGTGTGATCGGCGACATCGCCGTTGGTCGTTACCTGATTGGTCGCCGTGTACATAATCTCACTGTAGTCAAGGGTGACGACGGGCTCATCGGGGCCATAAGTGACGTTCAGACCGTCCGCATCTGACCCGAGCATGCCGATCTGCGTCTGACCGACGACGTTCGCATCGTACTGCGAAGTCGCGAAGAAGGGGTTAAAGACTTGGTCAAACGCGCCCGAGCTGATCTGCAGCGCGCGAGTCTCGTTGAGCTGCGTCGGATCGCCGCCTTGCTCTTCGCCGGGGGTGCAAGCCGCAAAGATCGGCAGCGCCATCGAAGCTGCGATCCCGACTGCGGCAAGCCGCATCCACTTTTTGTTCATAACAGTTATCCTCCTGTTTCTTCCTGTATCAATTACCGCGGATCATTCCGCTGTCCTTACATGATTAATGAATCGTCTGTCTCTTCACCGGTAAACGTCGCGCTGCCCGTGACGGTGCTTGTCTCCGAGCCGGCTTCCTCCACCCAGTTGCCCATAACGGAATTATAGGTAAAGCCTCTGTCCGCGTCCTCTCTTGTCGCATTGATGACCCTGATCGTACAATCGGTGAGCGTAACGGTATCAAACACGCCGCCCGAGAAGGAGTTCGCGAGGAAGGCGATGCTGATATCGGGCTTGTTTGTACTGTCATACCAGCGCGCATAGACGACGAGGCTGATATCCTCGAGCGTGAGATCCTCCACTCTACCCTGCATCGTCCCGAAGATCGAGCGATAGGTATCGTGGTTGCGGGAGTCAACGAGCGAACGGAACTCAATGCCCGTGATCGAATGCCCGTTGCCGTAGATCGTGCCCGTAAAGGAACTGAGCGCGTCCCACTGCGCGGGCGAGCCGTCGCCTCCGCTGAAATCGAGGTCGGTGACGAGGTACCAGTTGCTGTTTGATCTGAGGCTTCTCGTTCCCGCGACATTCCGATCAGAGAGAACGCTGAAGTTTCCGACGAGATATTCCGCATACAGATCAAGGCGCTCTTCCCCATCGGGGAACACGGCATTTTCCGTCGTGAGCGGCTGCGTAAGTTCAGCATCCAGATAGAACGCAAGCAGCGTATACGTCTGACTGTCTGCCGTCTGCGTCTGCACGTTGCTCTTTACGTAGTCCTCGCGCAGGGTGTAGCCGCCCGTGGAATCGGCATCATAGAGATTGGAGAGGAAACTTTCGCCGGCCGAGATGCGGAACGTGGTATCGAAAGTGATGACTTCGCCGTTGACGGTGATGTTGAACGCGAGCTCGCCGCGCTGCGCCCAGTCCGCGCGCAGCGTGATGTTGCCCGTAACGCGGTCCGCCGTGAAGTCCCAGTATTCCTCGCTCAGCCCCGTCTCGTTTCCCTCGTCGTCAAACAGGACCTGCTGCCAACCCAAAAGATCGTAGCCCGTGCGCGTGGGAACGCTGACGATGTTGAGTTCGCCCGCGCCCGCAGGACGATAGCCCGGCTCGACGGTGAGAGAATTTTCCTGCACGCGCACATATTCATACTGTACGTTGCTTTTGGAATCGAAGGTCCCGCCGTTGGCATCGTAGGTGACCTCGTGGATATAGCCGGCATCAATAATCTGCTGCTCGCGGTCCACCGTCGTGCAGGCGCAAAGCACGCCCGCCATAATTACCGCCAACAGGGTAGCCGCCAGGACCGGGAGCAGATTGCGTCTTCTATTTCTCATACTTTTCAAGGCTCTTGCCTCCCTATGCACGGGAGCACTGCTCCGCGATGCGCTTTCTTCACGATTGTTTGAAAGTATAAAACAATATAACTATTATAACGGGCAGACGCATAAAAGTCAAGTAAACACGCCGCCTGTGCACAATTTCCCAAGTCCAATGCGATCAATCGATGACGACCAACGCGATCTGATCGACAAATACGTTGCCGAAACGATCGGTCACATTCACATAGACGAGATAGCGCCCTGTTTCGGTCACGTCATAGACGTCTGCGTCCGCGCCAACAGGCGCGATCTGTGTGTACTCGCCCTGCGCGTCGACCTGATCGGTGCGATAGACGGCTTCGATGGTAACGGCGATCTCGTCCGCAGTCGTCGCGTTGTCCGAGACGGTCATGCCGAGATCTTCGAGCAGGCCGACAAGGTTCGTCCCTTCGGCAGAAAGATCGTCGTCATGCAGCAGCCAGGTATAGGCGGGGATCTCCAGCGAAGGGAGTTCGGATTCCGCCGCGCGCACGTCCACAACATTGTTGAACTGCTCCGCATAGATCTCGGCATGGCTCATCATCGTGTCCGTCTCAGCGTCATAGTATTGGCTGTTTCTGTCAAACGCGGGGCTTCCCGATGCAACGAACACCACGAGATCGTCCGCGCAGTCCGCGAAGGTATCCGCGCTGATCGCCGCCGTCTGCCCGCCTTCGGTGCGCGCGAACAGAATGACGGTGCGCAGGGCGGAACAGCCCTCGAACGCATCCGATGCAATACTCGTCAGATAGGAGCCCGCGTCCGCGTTGACGGTGACTGTCTCCAGTGCCGTGCAGCCCGCAAAGGCGCCCGAACCGATGGATGCGAGCGTCTGCGGCAGCAGGACGGAGGTAAGCTTCGTACAGCCGCGGAAGGTATCTGCGGGGAGATCGAAGGTCTGCTGCATGAAGAATCCCTCGGGTGCGACATTGCGCAGGTCGACGGAGGTCAGCCCGCAATTTTCAAACACGCCTTCGCCCATTGTAAGCACGCCGTCCATCTGCACGGACGCGAGGCGCGCGCAGTCCTTGAAGGCGTGTGCGCCGAGGCAGCTCGTCTGCGCAGGGAGCGAGAGAGCGGTCAGGGATGCGCAGCCTTCAAACGCGCTCTCCCCCACCGCCCGCAGGGGCAGCGCGGAGAAATCGACGGACGTGAGCGACGCGCAGCCGTAGAACGCGCGATCGGAAATGCTTTCGATCGCGCAGCCCGCCGCAAACGAAAGGGTGCGCACGGAAGCGCCCCGGAATGCGTCGTCCGCAAGAGCGACCACGTTTGCAGGGACGGTAACGTTGTTGGAGCTTCCCGTGTAGGAAAGAAGGGTGCGGCAGGTTTCGTTCAGATAGACGAAGCCATTGCTCTCGTACATCTCGAGCGAGGTGCAGCCGGCAAAGGCGTCCTCGCCGATCAAGGAGACGCCGTCCGCGCCCGTGACCGACGTGAGCTGTGTGCAGCCTTCAAAGGCGCCCGCCCCGATCGAAGAGACGCTCGCGGGGACGGACACCGTCTGAACGGCGGTGTTGCCCGCAAAGGCATCCTCTGCGATACCGAGCACGGGAAGATTGCGATACATTGCGGGAATGACGACGCCTGCGGCATTCCCCGTATAGCGCTCCACATAGCAATAGTTCGATTCCACGCCGAAGGTGAAGCCCTCCGGCGAGGCCTCGGGCGTGAGCACGAGATCGCGCTCGATCACATCGGTAAGCGAAAACTCCGCGCCGCTTGCCGTGATGAGCGTGGGCACCGTGCCGCCAAAGAACGTATTGACCTCTAAGACCTGCTCGCCGGAGAGCGTCCCCTGCTTTTCGACATACAGCGGGAGCGTATCTTCGCCGTTGACAAAGGTCACCGATGCGTAGGCAGCGGAGCGGGTCCACTGCGCATACAGCGTGACAGAGCCGCCCTCGACGTACTCCATCGTCTCGCCGACGGGCTGTCTGCCCGCCTCGTCATACGACCAATAGCCGAACACATAGACAGGCGCGCCCATTGCCGCCGTCAGCGCAGCGGTAAACGTCTCGTCTGCGTCGGTATCGAGCGCCTCGCCCTCAGCGGCTGTCGCATTTGCAGACTGCGCCGCCGTTTGGACGGGCGTATTGGGCATCAGCGTGACGGAAATATTCGTCTGGCGTTCATGCCAGTGGGCGTAGACGGTGATGTCCTGCGCGGGGATGGTGCCAAACACATAGGGCGTAGTCCCCTCCGCGTCCGCAAACCAACCGTCAAAGACGTATCCCTCGCGCACAGGCGCTGCGGGAGCGGTCAGAGCATCCCCCGCTTCGCCCGTGACGGGATCAACAGGCGAGCCGTCGCGGCAGTCAAACGTGACTGTATACAACTTCGTCCACTTGGCATAGACCGTGACATCCGCCGCGGGCATGGTATTTGTTGCAAAGACAAATTCGCGGGTGTACTCCTGATCCCAGTACCAGCCGTCAAAGCGGTACCCTTCGAGCGTGGGCGGTTCGGGTTCGACGAGATAGGCATGGGACGGATAGTTGACGGCATCGACGGGCGAGCCGCCGCAGCTGTCGAAGGAGAGGCGGTATCCCGCCTGCTCCCCGGACTCTGCGGACGAAAGAGGCGCGTCGACCGTCGAGCCGTTGATGAGAGCATCTTCGGGCGCGACGGCAGTCTCGCTGTCGCACGCCGCAAAGACACCGGCAGAGAGCGTCAGGGCAAGCGCTGCCGTGATGATGATTTTCTTTTTCATGGCTTACTCCTCCTCGCCCTTTTCTTCCGCCGCGTCGGACGCGGGCGCACTCTCTTGCGTACTTTCTTCCGCGGTCTCAGATGCTGTGTCCGCATCATCGGACGTAGGCTGATTTTCTTCGCTCGCTTCGGAAAGTTCCGCCTGTTCGGGCTGCGCGGCAGCTTCGGGCGCATTGCCCTTCCTGCGGCGCAGCAGAAGAAGCACGATCACCACCGCCGCGACGACGATGACGACGCCCGCAGCGCTCAGTCCGATGATGAGCCCGAGGTTGCTCGTGTCAGGCTGCTCTTCGGGAGGGACATCGGGCGGATTATCGGGATCGGGCGTTTCGCCTTTGAGTTCCGCAATCCTGTCGACCGCACTCTGGAGCTTGTCGACATAGTCGGCAAGGAACGCCTTCTGCCCGTCGGTGAGCATATTGTAGTTGGTGTTCATCCGCATGACTTCCTCCTCGTCCTCGAGCGTGAGCGAACCGACGTCAAGCGCGATCAGCCAGTCAAGCAGAGCCTGCGTTCCTTCCGTAATGACCTCTTCGGAGTAGTACTGATTGCCGAAGAAGAATTCATAGACGACCGTCTCAAACCCGGTTGCATTGACGGGAATGATCATGTCCGCCATCTGATACCCGACCATGTAGCTGAAGTTATCATAGAGATCGATGAGCGTGACTGTCTCCGTCGAATCAGTCGTCGCCTCTATGACGGGCGCCTGCAGTCCCTTGAAGATATACTTGGGATAGTATTCGCGCGGAACGGTATCGATGGCGTCCGCGATCAGACCGATGCCCATGTAGAAGAAGGCGCTGGGTCCGATGCTCTTGACGGACGCGGGGATCTCGACCGCGTGAATGTTGCGGCAGTATGCCATTGCAAAGTCGCCGATGCGGCTGGTGCCGTCGAGAATGACGTAGGGACGCATGTCATCTCCGACCTCGCGCATCTGCAGCCCGTTGGGCACGGCGACGAGTTCGTAAGTGCCGTTATCCAGATAGCGGTACAGAGCGCCGTACGTTGAATCGACGAAGAAGGTTTCGTTCTCCGCGTCGACGGTGATGCGCATGAGACCGGTGCAGCCGGCAAATGCGGGTGAACCGATGATCTCGAGCGATGCGGGCAGATGAATGGTCTGGATGCGCGAATTGAAGAACGCGCCGCCGCCAAGTCCTACAAGGCTGTCGCCCAGTTCCACCCCCGTAATATTGCCGGCGGAGACGGAGCCGCTCTCCGACTGCATCGGGACATAGAATGCGCCGCTGTAGATCTGCACCGCATTGGGCAGACGCACCGTGCCGGAAATATTCAGACAGTTGTAGAATGCATTGTCGCCGATTTCGATTGCATCGGCAAAATCGGTATTGGTGATCGACGTACCATAGAAGCTGCGCGCATCAAAGTACTCAACGCCCGAGAGGTCGATGTCTCTCACCGCGCTTTCTTCAAATGCGCTGATGCCGATATAGCTCGTCGCATCGTCCAGCGTAACGCTCTCAAGCGCCGTCGTCTGATAGAAGGCATGCGAATCGATAAATTCGACGCCCGAAAGATCGATCTGCGCAAGCGCAGTGTTGCCTGCAAAGGCATACGAGCCGATCGCCTCCACGCTCGCGGGGATGATGACCTCTGCAAGATAGGGCATGGGTACGATCGTCGTGCCGTCCAGCGCGGCAAAGGCATAGTCGCCGATGATGGAAGCGCCGTCGCGGAACTCCGCGCGCATCAGGCGCGTATCGTTGAGGAAAACGCCCTCCCCCATGTTCTCAAGCGATGCGGAAATGGTGACGTCCCGCAAAATCGGGCAGTTTGCAAAGGCATACGCGCCGAGCGTCGTCACGCTGTCGGGCAGGACGAGTTCGGAAATATACGCGCCGTAGAATGCGTAATCACCGATCTCTGCAAGGTTTGCGTCCGCCGCAAACGTCAGGGAGGTGAGCTGCGCGCAGTTCATGAACGCAGCTTCCCCGATCGTGCGCACATTGCGCCCGATGGTGAGCGAACTGATCGCAGTGCCCGCGAACGCCCGCGCGCCGATCTCGGTCACACTGTCCGGGATCTGCACTTCAGAAAGCGAACTGCAGCCATTGAACAGGTCTGCGGGAACGCTCTCAAGATCGCTTTGGAAGACAACGGATTCCAGCGAGCCGCAGTTTGCAAATGCGCTCTCGCCGAGCTCGCGAAGGGTCGTAGGCAGGACGACGCGGACGATGCCCGTGCCGCGGAAGGCACGCGCTTCGATGCGCTCCACGCCCTCTGCAATGATGAGCGTCTTGCCCTCGAGCGAGAGATTGTCCGCATAGGCGTTGGCATAGATGGTCGTCATCCCCTCGCCGATCGTGACGGTATCGCTGCTGCCCGCGGCGGGATATGCGGGAGGCACAAGGACGGGCTCATTGCCGCCGAGCGTCACAAGCATGATATAGGTCTCGCCTGCGTCGATCGTGCTCTCCTCTGCATAGTAATTGCTGATGCCGCGCAGCGAAATGGACTTAAGCGACGTACAGCCGGAGAAGATATCATTGCCGAGGGAAGCAAGAAGATCGCCGCCGTCCAGCGTGACGCTCCCGAGCGCGGAGCAGCCTGCAAATGCATTGCTTCCGATGGAGACAAGTCCCGCGGGAAGATCAAACTGCGTGAGCGACGAGCAGCCCGCAAAGGCGCTCTCGCCGATCGCGGAACAGGTCGCGCCGTCCGCAAACGTTACGGACGAAAGCGCGGTGCAGCCCGCAAAGGCGTTCTCGCCGATCACGTCAACGGGACCATGGAAGGTGATGCTCTCAAGCTGCGTCATGCCGCGGAAGGCAGCGGGCGCAACGGTAGAAGCATAGTAATCGATGCGCTCGACCGCCGTACCGTAGAAGAAATCGGTGTTGAGCTGCGTAATGTCGCTCAGCGTCACACGCTCCAGCCCGGAACCGTAGAAGGAACGCGCGCTGCCGAAACGGAGATCACTTAAATCTGCCTCGGTAAGGCTGGCCGTGTTGTAGAATGCGTTGTCGTAGATACCGGTCACGCGACTGAAGTCAAAGGTCTCCAGTCTGACGCAGTCACGGAAGGCATCCGAGCCGACGACGAGGCTCTGGGAGGTACACATCTCCGACGTCCTCTCAAAGAAGACATCCCAGGTGACGCGGTTTTCGGTGACGGTACCGGAGACGGTGACGCCGTCCACCATATAGCTGTTGTTGTCCGCGTCATAGGAGAGCCCGCCCGTATTATCCTCGCTTGCATCGTACCAGATGACCTCCTCGAGCTGCTCGCAGCCGCGGAATGCGTTATACGAGAGCGTGATCAGCGAGGTGGGAAGGAAAATGCGGCGAAGAGAGGAGTTCTCAAAGCAGGAAAGGCCGAGCGTCGTCACGCCCTCGGGAATGATGACGGTATCGATGTTCTGATTTTCATAGAAGGGACCTTCACGCGTAGCGACCATGTATCCCATGTTGGTGATACCCAAATTCGCGGGAATGACGAGGATGCTGCGTGCATCGCCGTCTTCGTCGACATAGGTATCCGTGTAACCGGGACCATTGTAGTCGTAGCAATACATGCTGTAGACGGTATACTCTTCCCCGATGGTGATATAGAAAGTCGCGAGAATGCCGTTCGCGCTGAGGTAGAGTTCCGCCGTCCCCTCCTGCTTGCACAAAACATGCGCGTAGGTGGAATCGGAATCGAGGACTTCCAGCATTCTGGTATCGCTCGATCTCCAGGTGAGACCGGGAACGCTGTCCAGATACCAGGGCTCGAAGGAAGGATACAGAATGAGTTCGGAGCCGTTGTCCACGGAGATCACGTTCCCGTTGACCGTACGCGAGGTGCCCGTCGTCAGGTTATCGTACGAGCCGACGGAGAGGCCTTCCAACCGCACCGTGCCCGCAGTGCCCGTGACATGGACGCGGAAGGTGAATGCCTGGCTGCCGTCCGAATCGAAGGGATAGGGATAGTCCGCAGCGCCGGGCGCATAGGCGGAGATCACCGCCTCCCCTGCGCCCACCGCATACAATCTGCCGTTATCGACGCGGACGACATCCTCATCGCTGCTCTCCCAGAGCACGTCGTGGATCATGGGATCGGCGCTCGTCTTGGTGAAGTTCGTAGGCGAGAGCACATCGTTACGGCTGTTATAGGTGAAGGTCACCTCCGTCCCGCATGCAGGGCAGACGAAGTGCCTGGATACGTATTCCGAGCCGTTCCACTGCGCAATGATATCGGTAAACAGCGTGCCGGCGGGATAGCCTTCGGGCAGGGAATTTGCCGTCACCTGGCGGACCGTACCGCTCGAGGCATCGTAATAATAGTCTCCCGTTGCATAGGTAAGCCCCGCATGTTCATCGTAGACAAAATCACACTGCACGCCGTGTGCATCGTTGTGCGCGCAGGCATACGTCGCGTAGTTGAACACCTCGACCTCGAAGTTTGCGACCGACTGCGTACCATTGATCTCCACCGTACCCGTATCGTCGGTGAGATTGAGCGCGTCGCCCGCATCCATGAGGATGGTCTGTCCGCCGATGGAGTTTTCCACGCGCGTACCGCTGTCGTCCACATAGCTTGCAACGACGTCCACCTTGTTGACTTCGGGCTGTGTGAGCTGGACGAGGTAAACACCCGAATTGAGCGCATAATCGTCCACGCGGACGCCGATATACTTTCCGGTCATCCCCTCCACGCTCATGAACTGATCGAGCCAATCGGTGATCTCAATGGTCACGCGGTTGACCGCGCCGCGCGAGCTGTCTACGGGGATCGCGTACGGCGTCAGCCAGTCCACGGCGCCCGTTTCCTCGGTCGCCCAGTCGACGTCGCTGTCCGCCTCCTGATAGGAGAACAGCTGCACCGCCTGGATATAGTGGTTGTCATAGAGATACAGATCGAGGTATGCATTGCGGATCCTGGTCATATCCGACGAATCATACTCGTAACGGATGGAGCTGTTGTACACGATCGGCGCCTCGTAGTCCACATAGAAGGTGAATATCTGCGTCTGCTCTTCGGACTCTCTTCCGTTATAATAGTTGCGCGCCTTAAAGGTCGCGGTATACTGCGTGTTGTTCTTTAAACCGAACTGAGACGGCTGCAGCCCGATCTCCGCGTAGCCGGGTGTTCCGGAAAACGACTTATTGACATTATAGAGCGTCTCATCCCAGACCACTTCGCCCGTGACGGTGTTCTCGATGGTGACGTCCATATACTGTACGGCGCGCAGCGTACCAAAGTAGACCGCATAGAACTCATATACGCCGTACTGGCTCTGCCCGATCGCGACTTTATCCGTCGAAGCGGTAATGCCGCTCTCCTCCCCTTCCGCAAGGTCATAGACATACTGACCGAGGGGCAGATAGGTCTCAGAGCCCTCATAATATCTGCCGATCACGACGGATTCATAGATGGCGGCAACCGTCTTGTCCTCTTCGTCGATCGCCGAGTTGTTGGCGTCCGCACTGACTTCATATGCCGTTGCGTCAAAGATGGGCGCATCCAGCCAGTCGCCGTAGAAGGCAAGGTAAGGAATGGAGAGATCGACGCCGTTGTCTGCCGCATCGTTGAGTGTAATGAAGCCCTCGACATACATGCCGTTTTCGAAGTTGGCGTCAAGGTATGCTTTTTCGTCGCTCGTCAGAGTAACGGTCACGGTGACGGTCGCATCGCCGCCCGCTTCCAGCGTCATGCTGCCGTCCGCGGTGTATTCGCCGTTGACGTAGTATTCTTTTTCCGCGTGATCGAGCATATAACTCTGCTCGGACACCGTGATATTGTCGATGGAGACGCTCTCCGTCATGACGACCGCGTCCAGCGTGTAGTTCTTTGCGGACGAAGATGTATTCACGACATGGAACTCCATCGTGTAGACGCCCTCGCGCTCGGGATCGTCCCCCAGCTCCAGCTTGGGCTTGGCACTGTTTTCCACATAGAGGTAGGACTCCGTCGCGATCGCCTTGCCGATATCGCCCAGCCCCGCGCCCTGACGGCGGACGGCATAGGGAAGCCCCCTCTCGTCTCTGACAATGGTCGCCGTGCTCATCAGAAGGGAATTGACGCGGTCTGCAAGGTCTTTCCCGGTGAGGTCGGTCGTCTCTTCGACGTGCTGACGGAGCAGCGCGACGGCGCCCGCCATGTTGGGCGATGCCATGGACGTACCGCTGTAGATGCTGTAGCCGCCGACGACGGAAGAGGTGATCTCGCCGCCGTGCGCCGTGATCTCAGGCTTGATCTTGAGGTCGGGCGTGGGGCCCCACGAGGAGAAGTCGGACATGAAGGGGCCCGCCTCGTAATCCTTGTTGAGGTAAATGGTGCCCGAACCGAGTGCAACGAGCGATCTCCCGATATCCGCCGTGACCGTACAGGTGGGGATCTCCTTGCCCGTCCCGAGGGACGCTATGATGCGCCCCGATTCGTTGTTGTAGATGATACAGCCGACTGCGCCGTATTCATACGCAATGCGCTGTTTTTCCTCAAAGGAATTTTCGCCGCGCGAGACGACTGCGATACAGTTGCCCTGCGCAAGCGCACGCTGTACCGCCGCAGTATAGTTGTTTGCCCTGCCGTAGCCGGGCACGACGACAAAGTTGAATGTGCCGTCCTGAGCGCCGTCAAGCAGCTCTTCGACAAAGTCGCCCTGCTCGCCCGCGGCGTTGCTCGACTCGTTGAAGTAGATCGCCGTGCCGTCGGAAAGTTCCATATAGGAGGACTTCTGGCCGGAAATGGAGGCAACGGAGAGCGCGCCCGCATAGGTCGAGGGCGAACCGACCGTGCCGCTGTCGGGATTGGATGTCAGGTTGGTCGTACCGTAAGCACCGCTCTGTGCAGAGCTTCCGGCATTTGACGCCGCGACGACGAGATTAATGCCCGCCTCATATACCTTATCGTATACTTCATTGACGGCGGTCTCATCGATCTCGCGCGAAAAACCTGCCGAGACGCCCAGCGACATGTTAATGACGTCAGTGCCCAGCGTGATGCAGTCGGAGAGCGCGGCAAGGAGATCGTCCGTCTCTGCGCCGCCCTCGGTGCCGTCCTCCAGATCGGGGAAGACCTTACAGATCATGAGCTGCGCATCGGGCGCGACGCCGATAAACGTTTCACCGTTCTCAAACGCCTCTCCGTCCTCGGCGGTCACGTTCTCGTCCTTGCCGGCGATGATGCCCGCGACGTGGTGTCCGTGCGAGGAAAGTTTGGGGAATACGTCGGGATCGTCGTCCGCGTAATCGTACGCGAAGGGAACTTTGGCGTTATAATAGACGTCATCCACCGAGATGGCAGCACCCTGCGTGCTCGCAGCAAGGTTGTCCATTTGCGCTTCCACTTGTTCCCGCGAAAGCTTCTCCGTCCCTTCGGGCGGCATTTCCTGGAATGCGGAGTGATTTCTGTCGTAGCCCGTATCGAGCACGGCGATCAGCATCCCCTCGCCCTGGTATTCGATCTCGGATGAATCGTAGATGCCCGTATCGTACACGTTGACCACGTTCTCCGTGACAGTCGCCTGCGGGACCGCGTAGACCTCGGAATAGATGATATTCTTGACACAGGACAAAGAGGCGATCGCAGAGACGTCCTCGTCCCTGACGACGAGGGAGACGCCGTTCACGACGGAGGTATAGCTGTGGCGCAGCTCATATTCGATCGAACTGTTGTTGAGAGACGCCAAAAAGCCGCTCTGTTCCCGTGCCAGGGACGCGGCATACGATTCCCCCTCCGTGCCGTTCACATACTCCGTGAAATCGGCGTATCTTCTCTGAACGGAAGAGCTGCCGAGGTACACATCGAGCATGGAATCGGAGTTCATCTCGACGATGATCCTGCGCGTACCGTCGCTCTTGGTCTTTGCCTGCGCGGCGGCAGACGTCAGCAGATCTTCGTTGAGAGCCTGCTCCGAATTAAGCTGATCGCCGAGCGTGTCGGTCACGTCGATGATCTTCTCGCTGCCCGCACCCGTTTCCGTCTGCGTGGCGGACATCTGCGCAGGCGTCGCGCATGCCGCCGACACCCCCAGACAACCCGCCAAAGCAAGCGTGGAAAGGGAGACAAGTAGTCTTCTGATACCTGCTTTCACTGCAATTCAGCCTCCAAAAGTTTTACTGGCTTGCGTCCGCCGGACTTTGTGCACACTGTGCGATAAAATGTTCACGCAATGCGCACAATTTTATCACAAATCTGCTCCGTTACACAAAAAAACCTTCCGGAGAGAAATCTCTCAGGAACTTTTCTTTCTGTAATGTAAGCTTGCCCGATCGTACAGGACGCTTTTTGTCTGTAATCGACATAAACACAAAGGATATGTCAAAAGTACCGTGACTATTATATAACAAATATGATAAGAAAAAAAAGTGTTTTGACACCGTTTTATCAAATTCAATGGTTAAAAAAAACTTATATTTTCATTCCGACGTATTTATAAAGTACTTAAAAAATTCAAGAAGCGCCGATCTTTCTCTCACAACTTCCGAATTTGCGCCCAATAATTATCATTTGCAATAATATTTTTTATAAGCATGGAATGCACCTCGTCGTGACAAGGCATATTTTGCATGGGCTTCCCTTCTGAGAAGCCCACCACTGCAATACCTGTCACTCCTCTTTCTCAAAAATCTTTGTAAGCAAATCTTTTTGAGAATTTCTTTTGAATTCTCCTCATTGTAAGCACGCTCGCACCTCCTCTCACGCAAATAGACTTTGCGTGACTTCGGCTACGCCTCGTGCGCCGCTTCGTCAAAATGCCTTCCCAAGCGAGCATTTCTCCTCGTGTCGGCCGGTCGGACGTTTTGCGCGCTGATGCAAAATATCTAAGTGCGCGCGTATTCCGAAGCCACACCGTGGCTGTCGGCATAACATACGCGCGCACCCTCAAGTCCCGTCAATTGCTGTTTAAACCACAAAAAAATACCGCCGTAACAATCGGCGGTATTTTTTTGGTTGAGGCGACGGGACTTGCGCCTTTGGCGGCGCGCCCCGGTGCACAGCCCACCGGGCTGGTGCAGTTTGCTTTCCCGCTTTCTGCACCCAAACTCCGTCACGCAAACCGCTCGCTCTACTTCGGGCTACGCCCTCGTGCGCCATGGCTGCGGAATGCTTCTGCGAGCAGGCATTCCTTGCTCATGTCGGACGCTCGCGCCTCCACCCTCAAGTCCCGTCAATTGCTGCTTAAACCACAAAAAAATACCGCCGTAACAATCGGCGGTATTTTTTTGGTTGAGGTGACGGGACTTGAACCCACGACCTCTTGGTCCCTTCGTCGGCGCTGGCTTTGTTCCCCGCGTCGGGCGCTTTGCTTCCGACGCATACTCGCCGCCGCGCCTCCTCTCCCCGAAAAAATGCTTCGCCTTTTTTCGGGGGCCCCTTCCTTCCGCGTTAGCGCGCTTGTGTCGAGACCAAGAGGCGGATCGTGCCCTCGCCTTATCGAAAAAATACCGCAGAGCCAAATGCTCTGCGGTATTTTTTGGTTGAGGTGACGGGACTTGAACCCACGACCTCTTGGTCCCTAACCAAGCGCGCTACCAAACTGCGCTACACCTCAGTATCTCTTGCGAAACAGCATATTCTATTATATCGAATCTATAAAAAGTGTCAAGCGATTTTTTGTCTGTATCTGAAAAATTTTCAGACGGAACGTATTTTTTCCAAATCCTTAGCCGCCCCGCAACGATCGCTGCGGGACAGTAAAAATTATCGGAAGCAAAGTGACCGCACATATCAACCCAAAAGGCGCACGACTCCATCAAACTCGGGATTATCCCCGTAAATTTTTGAATGCGTCGGGATTGTTCGCAAAAATCGCACCCACGGTCGCACAGGTTTCCACGCTTTGACAATCCCCACAGGTTGTAACCCCTTTTTTGATTGCACATTGACGAATCCCGCACAACCGATCGCAAAATACCGTCTTTGCCCCATTCATCCGGCATCCTTCGCAATTGATATGCTCCGGAAGGATCGGCGCATGATTTAACTCCGCCCATACCTTTGCCGTTCTCTCACGCAATGCCTGATCGTCTTTGACCGTTGCAAGATAGGCATCGCAGCTTTCACAGTCCAGCCCGCAATATCCGATCATGTCCTTCATTCATTCTACCTCCAATTGTTTCTTTCCGCAATAGTATCCCAATTATATCATAAAAGTCGGTTGAGATCAATGCTTCATCCCCTTCCAAAAGACAGAAAAACGCGCCCCGAAAGCATCTGCTTTCGGGGCGCGCAATTGCTTCCAAAAAAACTTCGAGGCGGACCTGTAAGCCGGGTTCTGTCGAGCGCGGTCATTTATCTAGGCGTATCGTCGCCGATACGCTCAAGCGGTGTTCACGGCGGTATTCGGGCGGGCAACCCATATGAATACCGCCCAACCTTGCATCGGACGGGGTTTACATGGCACGGGGCGTTACCGTCCCGTCGGTGAGCTCTTACCTCGCCTTTCCATCCTTACCGCTGTAAAAGCGGCGGTCTATTTCTGTTGCACTTTCCTTAAAGTCGCCTTCACCTGACGTTATCAGGCGTCCTGCCCTGCGATGCCCGGACTTTCCTCGTCGTACTCTGGGTACGCCGCGGCCGCGCAGTCCGCTCGAAGCGAAAGATATTATAGCACAATTTTCAAAAAAAATCTTGTTTTTTTCGCGAGATATGATAGAATAATAGTAGAACTTTTTTTAGTGAGGATGAGTTATGAAGAAAACCAAGATCGTCTGCACCTTAGGCCCCGCTTCCGAAACGGAGGAGGTCATCTCCGCGATGGCGGACGCGGGCATGAATGTTGCCCGCATCAACTTCTCGCACGGCACGCACGAAGAGCACGCACAAAAGATCGCCGTCATCAAAAAAGTGCGCGCCGAAAAGAACATTCCACTCCCCATTCTGCTGGACACCAAGGGACCGGAGTTCCGCATCAAGACCTTCAAGGAGGGCAAGGTCTTCTTAAAAGAGGGCGACCCCTTCACCTTCACCACTGAGGACATCGTGGGCGACGAGACGCGCGTCGCCGTCTCCTATCAGGGCATCTGCGCCGACATGAACCCTGGCGACAAGATCCTCTTAAATAACGGGCTGATGGTGTTTGAAGTCGTCGAAGTCAAGGCGCCCAATGTCATGTGCAAGGTCGTCATCGGCGGCGAGCTCTCCAACCGCAAGTCCATGTTCTTCCCCGAAAAACAGCTCAACCTCACCTATCTATCCGAACAGGACAAGAGCGATCTTCTCTTCGGCATCGAGCAGCAGGTAGACTTTGTGGCGTGCTCCTTCGTCTCCAAGGCGCAGGACATTCTGGATATCCGCCAGTTCCTGCACGAGCACGGCTCGGACGACATCGACCTCATCGCAAAGATCGAAAACCGCGCGGGCGTCAACAATCTGGAATCCATTCTGGAAGTTTCGGACGGCATCATGATCGGGCGCGGCGACATGGGCGTAGAGATCCCCTATGAGGAACTGCCCGACATTCAGAAGACCATCATCAACGCCTGCCGCATGGCGGGCAAGCGGTGCATCACGGCGACGGAGATGCTGGAGTCCATGATCAAGCAGCCCCGCCCGACGCGTGCGGAGATCTCCGACGTTGCAAACGCCGTGTACGACGGTTAGAGCGCGGTCATGCTCTCGGGCGAGACGGCGGCGGGGCTCTACCCCGTGCAGGCGGTCGCGGCAATGGCGCGCATCGCCGAGCAGGCGGAGAGCAAACAGCAGTTCATTCAGACAATCGACGAATCCCGCTACCGCATCCGCGGCATTGCGGACGCCCTCTCGCACTCCGCCTGCACGCTGGCGCGCGACGTCAAGGCAAAGGCGATCGTCGTCTGCACCCGCACGGGCGGGACGGCGAAGATGGTCTCCCGCTTCCGTCCGATGATCGATATCATCGGCATGACGACGGACGAGCGCAGCTACAGAAAGCTCGCTTTAAGCTGGGGCGTGATGCCCGTCATGAGCGAGGAATACCACTCCGTGGACGTCCTGTTCCACTTCGCGAAGTGCGCGGCGCGCGATTCGGGATTGGTGCAGAAGGGCGACACGATCGTCATTACGGGCGGCACGCCCAACGGCAAGAGCGGGAATTCCAACCTCATCAACATCGAGACGATCTAAATCTACGTTTTTTCCGGGGGACGGCAGACGCCGTCCCCTTTTTCAGTAGAAGTTCTTTCACAAAATAATCATCTCCTCTTGACGATAACGTATCGTTATGCTATAATGCATGTAAATTCATTTCACACAATAAGGAAGAGATCTATGAACAAGAAACTTGCAGCCCTGCTACAGCAGTACAACCTGACGGTGTTCGAGAATATGGCGTACGGCGTCATACAAGGATATGAGATCAGCGTTCGCGTCCCCAACACGATGGAGCAATTTTGCTATATCCACGCCAGTTTTTACGCCACGGAGGACAAAAAGAATGCGATCGCGGCGGAGCTTGCCAAAAGCAAACCCCGGCTGGGCGCGGCGTTGACCGCCTACGGCCTGAAGGTCGCCTATCCCGTTTTCATAATGTCCTCGCTGATCAAAAATCTGCCTGTCATCTTCCAACGGTTGACGGACTTACTCAAACAATATGAAGCGCCCGGCGCGGAGTTCTGCCCCTATTGCGGTCAGCCGCTGGATCCGGCGAACAAAAAGCGCTGCTCGATCGATGGGTTCTCCGTGACGCTGAATGCGGACTGCGTCGGCTCGATCAACAAACAGATCGATGAAGAGAACCGCGCCTTTGCCAATGCGCCCAACAACTACATACAGGGCATCTGCGGCGCGCTCATCGGCGGCGTCGTGGGCGCGGGGCTTGTCATCGGGCTTTACTTTTTAGGATATGTCGCCTCCGTCGCCGCGCTGATTGCCGTCATGCTGGGCGCCTTCCTCTACCGCAAGTTCGGCGGAAAGCCCAATACCGTCATGATCGTCATTGTATCTGTGGTCAGCCTCATCTTTATCCTGCTCGGATTTGTCGCCGCGAACCTGATCGAGGACGCCTCCATTCTCATGACCAATGATCTGGGAGAACTGCTGGAAAACATGGTCTGGCAGCTGCAAAATAACCCTGAAGGCTATGCAAGAGCTTTCTACACCAATCTTGCAATGCTGCTTGTATTTACTGCGGTTGGCATCGGGGTCATGATCTTCTCGCTGGCAAAGCAGATCAAACGTCCGAAAAATATCAGCTAAAATACACCAAAAACGGACGCGCTTGCGTCCGTTTTTTCTTTGCGGTCGGTGCACGCCGCCCCGCACGTTTGACTTTTTTGCACAAGGGGCATATAATACAGCGTATGGAAAAGACGGGAAAAAAGGGACTGGGCATCCTATTCATCCTCGGCGCGGCGCTCATGTTTGCGGCGATGAACTTGTTCGTCAACATGGCGGGCGATCTGCCCCTCATGCAGAAGGTATTCTTCCGCAATGCATTGACAAGCGTCGTCGTCTTTATTATCCTCTGCTTTCAGAAGCCCCGCTTTCGCATCGCGAATAAAGGGTGCGTTCCGTGGCTGTTTCTGCGCTCGGCGCTGGGGCTACTCGGCGTCATCCTGAATTTTTATGCCATCGATCATATCGGCAGCATCTCGGACGCCTCCATCCTCAACAAGCTTTCCCCCTTCTTTGCCATCCTCTTTTCCGTGCTCCTGTTGCGCGAAAAGCCAAAGATCCCTGAACTTATCTTTGTGCTCATTGCCTTTGCGGGCGCGGTGTGCGTCGTCAATCCCCGCTTCGATATGACCGTTCTTCCCGCGCTTGCGGGCGTGGGCAGCGGTGCGTGCGCGGGCTTTGCCTACACCTGCGTGCGCATCCTCGCCGTCAAGGGCGAGCGCGGCATGATGACGGTATTCTTCTTTGCGGTGTTCTCTACCGTTGTGACCCTCCCCTTCCTGATCGCAGGCTATCAGCCCATGACGGGCATGCAGCTTCTTTGGCTGCTGCTCGCGGGCGTTGCGGCAACGGGCGGGCAGTTCTTCATCACGGCGGCATACCGCCTCGCGCCCGCCAAGGAGATCGCCGTCTTTGACTACATGCAAGTCTTTTTTGCAGCGATTCTGGGCTATGTGTTCCTGCAACAGGTCCCCGAGACGCTGAGCTTTATCGGCTACGCCGTCATCATCGCCGCCGCCGTCGGACAGTGGGCATATCATATGTACCGCGCGCGCAAAGAGACGGCCTCTCCCGCGACAGGCGAAATGCCGTCAGAGACGGACGCGCCTCCCGAAACAAGCGCGCCCCCTACGCCGCCGCCCGATGAAACCAAACAGGAATAACCCATTTGCGCCGCCCGATCATCGGGCGGCGCAAAGTTCTGTTTTCGGAAGTTTCGCACGCTAAATTGCAACCGAGGCGTGCGCAAGCGCGATAACGTATCCCGCGAGGAAGGGGCTGATAAACTAGGGAATTTGAAGTCCATTCCCGCGGCAGACGAGGAGCGCGCGTAAACGCCGAAGGGCGCGTACAAGGGCGTACGTAACCGAGGCGTGCGCAAGCGCGACAACGTATCCCGCGAGGAAGGGGCTTCAAAGATTGACGATGACGGCGGTCGCCTTCCCGTTATGCAACGCCAGATAGCAGTAGGAGGGCGAGGTGTAGTCGCCCGCAGAGCCGGGATTGACGCAGAGGACGCCGTCCACCGTCTCATTGAAGGCGCGGTGGGTATGCCCGTACAGCGCGACGGTGCAGTCAAGTTCCTTGGTACGCGCGATGAGGCGCTCCAGCCCCGACTTGACGCCGTACTTGTGCCCGTGGCAGCAAAAGACGCGCACGCCGCCCGCCTCCAGCACATATTCCTCCATGCCGTAGGAAAAATCGCAGTTGCCCTTGATGACGATGGTCTTTTCGGGGTACTCGCGCGCGAAGTCGCGGATATCGGACGAGCCGTCGCCGAGATGAATGACCATGCCGTTCTCCAGAAAGAGCGGCCTTATTTTTTGGATATTTTTCAACCGTCCGTGCGAATCGGACAGGACGATACAGCTCAGCATAACTTCTCCAATGCGGCGAGCGCCCTGCCGCGGTGCGAGACAGCGTTCTTTTCCGCCTCCGTCGCCTCGGCAAAGGATTTTTTGAGGTCGGCGCTATAAAACAGGCTGTCATACCCGAAGCCGCCCGTACCGCGCTCCTCGTGCAAGATCTCACCATAGGACGCGCCCTCGGCAGTATATTCCCTGCCGTCCGGAAAGACGAGCGCCACGGCACATGCAAAGTGTGCGCCGCGTGCTTTGACGCCCGCCATGTTTTTGAGCAACAACGCGCGATTCTCCGCATCGCCGCCGCCCGAATAGCGCGCGCTTTTCACGCCGGGCGCGCCGCCCAGGGCGTCGACGCACAGCCCGCTGTCGTCCGCGAGCGCGGGGAGCCCCGTCGCCTTGCACACGGCGCGCGCCTTGATGAGCGCGTTTTCGACAAAGGTCGTACCTGTCTCCTCGACCTCGCCCGAAAAGCCCGCCTCCTGTTCGGAGAGAATGTGCCAGTCAGAGAAAATTTCCCTGATCTCTTTGAGCTTGTGGGCGTTGCCCGTTGCTGCAACCACCGTCATGTTCTCATTCATCTGCTTTGATCTCCGTTGTCGTAAAGGTAAATTTATCCACGTCAAACAGTCCCCTGTCCGTCAGTTTCAGGTGCGGAATGACAGGGAGCGACAAAAACGCGAGCGTCATAAAGCTGTCATAGCACGTCTTGACGCCCATCCGATAGGCGCGCTTGGAGATATGCTCGATGCGGGCGGCGACCTCGTCCGCGGGCAGCGAACTCATCAGCCCCGCGACATCGAGCGGGAACACCTCCTCGCCCTCCCCGTCCACGAGCGCCATACCGCCGCCCGCTTCCTTTAACAGCGCCACGACGCGCGCCATGGCGGCGTTGTCGTCGCCTAAAATGACGAGGTTGTGGCTGTCGTGCGCGACGGAAATGCCGATCGCGCCGCCTTTTAAGCCGTAGTCCTCGACGAGCGCAAGCCCGATATTCCCGCTTGCGAAGTGCCGCTCGACGACGGCGAGCTTGCAAAGAGACGTGCCGCGCAGCACAATGTCCCCGTCCGACTTAGAAGCGGGCACGATGACTTCCTCGGTGACCAGTTCATGCGGCAGAACGTACATTGCACGCGCCCGATCCCCCTTGACAGCAATGCGGAAGTCATCCGCCGTGACGTCCTTGACGTGCACCGTCCCGCGCACCGCATCCGGGAGATAGGCTTCATTCGCCGAAAAGAGCGCCTTGCCGCGCTCGGCGACCAGCCGTCCGCCCTTGAACACCGCCTGCACGCGGAAGGAGGTAACGTCCTCCACGGCGACGAGGTCGGCGTGATACCCGGGTGCGATCGCGCCCCTGCCCTGTAAGTGATAGCATTCCGCGACATTGCGCGTCGCCGCGCGCACCGCATAATAGGGCGGGACGCCCGCCGCGACGAGACGGCGGAGCGCATCGTCCAGATGCCCCGCGGTAATGAGATCGTGCGCGTGCTTGTCGTCCGAGCACACAAGAAAGCGCGGGAAGTTTTCCGCCGTCATGCACGCAGCGGCGGAGGCGATGTTGTTTGCCGACGAACCGCAGCGGATCTGCACATACATGCCGCGCGCGATCTTCTCCCTGATCTCGCCCTCGGAAAGGCTCTCGTGGTCGGTCGCGATGCCCCCGCAGAGATAGGCGTTGAGGGCATCCCCCGTAACGCCCGGCGCATGACCGTCCACGATCTTGGAGCGCGATTTTGCCGCCTTCAGCTTTCCGAGTACCTCTTTCTCCCCCGCGATGACGCCGACGTAGTTCATCATCTCGCCCAGCCCGAAGAAGGCATCGCGGGCAAGCTGCCTTTCTGTCTCTGCGGCGTCCAAGGACGCGCCGCTCGTCTCGAAGGGGGTCGCGGGCACACAGGAGGGAAGCTGCATATAGACGTCAAGGGGCGACGGCGAAAGGCGCGCAAACGCCTCCATGAGGTACTCCGCGCCCGCGATGCCGCAGACGTTGACCAGCTCGTGCGGGTCGGCGACAATGCCGCTCGTGCCGTGCGGCACGGCAAGGCGCGCAAATTCCTCGGGCGTGAGCATGGTGCTCTCGACGTGAATGTGCGCGTCGATCAGCCCGGGCAAAAAGATCATGCCCGCGCCGTCGTACACCTCACGGGCAGAATAGCCTTCTCCGATGCCGACGATGATGCCGTCCCTGACGGCGATCTCCCCTTCCTCTGTCTCGCCCGTGAACACATTGAGGATGCGGGCGTTTTTGATGACAAGGTCACAAGGTTCGCGCTTCATGGCGCAATCGATCAACTGTTTCATGCATACGATTATAGCACGGCGCGGCCTGTTTTTCAAGCCGCGCCGCACAATTTATTTGATTTTTGCACGCATTCGCATGGAATTGAGCACCGCAAGCAGCATGACGCCCGTATCGCCCAGCACTGCAATGCCGAGCGGCAGCAGTCCGCACAGCGAGAGCACCATGAGCGCAAGCTTGACCACGATGGAGAACACGATATTTTCGATGACGATCTTGCGCGTCTTTTTGGCGCCCTTGACCGCCTTTTCAAGCGCGAGAAGATTGTCCGACGCGAGGACGAAGTCGCTCGCCTCGATCGCCGCGTCGCTGCCCAGTCCGCCCATTGCGACGGAGACATCGCTCGCCGCCATGACGGGGGTATCGTTGATGCCGTCGCCCGCATACAGAAGGAGTCCGCGCGCCTTGAGCCGCTCGGCGCAGACGGGCTTGTCCTGCGGCAGCAGCTCCGCGCAGATCTCGTCCACGGGAAGGGAGGCAAGCGCCGCCTGCGCGCGCTGTTTGGTGTCGCCCGTCAGGACGGCGATGTGCTCCACGCCCGCCTCTTTCAGCCGGATAAGCGCCTCGGCCGCCTCGGGCCGCACCCTGTCCTCAATGAGCACGCAGCCGATATATTTTCCCTCCTCCGCGACATGGACGGCGAGGGCGCCCGCATCCCCTTCCGCGCAGGCAATGCCCTGCTCCTGCATGAGCCGCATGCTGCCCGCAAGGACGCGCTTGCCGTCTACCATGCCGACAATGCCCCGTCCCGCAAGTTCTTCGACCTGTTCGGCATGCGGCGCGGCAATGCCCTCAAACGCGCCCGCGAGCGGGTGTGAGGACGCCTGTTCCAGCGCGGCGGCAAGGGGCAATGCGCGCTCACCCTGCACGCCCGCGATCGTGAACCTGCCCTCGGTCAAAGTGCCCGTCTTATCGAAGGCGGCGACCTTCACCGCAGCGAGACGGTCCAGATACACCGCGCCCTTTGTAAGCACGCCATAGCGCGCGAGCGTCCCGACGCCCGAAAAATAGGTGAGCGGCACGGAGATGATGAGCGCGCACGGACAGGAGATGACGAGGAAGTTGAGCGCGGGCACGATCCAGTCCATAAAGTTGTACCCCTGGAAGAGAGGCGGCACGACGGCGATGACGACGGCAATGAGCACGACGATGGGCGTATAGTAGCGTGCAAACCTGGTGATGAATTTCTCCGGCTTCGCCTTTTTGGCGGCGGAGTTCTCCACCAGTTCGAGAATTTTCGCGACGGCACTCTCGGACGCGGGGCGCACGACCTCGGCACGCACCGCGCCGCCCTCGTTGACGCAGCCCGCGAGCATCTCTTCGCCCATACAGACGGTTTTGAGCATGCTCTCGCCCGTCATGGACTTGGTGTCCAGCGCCGCTTCCCGACCCATGAGGCGACAGTCGGCGGGGAGCTTGTCCCCCTTTCTGAGCAGGATGATATCCCCGGGGACGAGCTCGTCGGGGTCGACTTCCTCGGGCGCGCCCTCCCTCAGGCGGATGGCGGTATCGCACCTGAGCGCCATGAGCTTGGTGATCGCGCTGCGCGACGAACCGACCGCGAGGCGCTGCAAGTACTCGCCGATCTGATAGAGCAGCATGACGACGGCGCCCTCCATGTCCTGACGGATGCAAAACGCGCCGACCGCCGCGACGAGCATCAAAAGGTTTTCATCCAGCAGGACGGAGGGATGAAAGCCGCCGCGGAAGGCGCGCGGGAGATTGCGCACAACGCTGACGACGACCGTCCAGCCCGCCGCCGCAAAGGAGGCAAGAAAGAGCCCGAACGCCACCCATTCAAACCCGCCCAACAGGTGCAGGACGAGCGCGGGCACAAAGCACAGCGCGGAGATGACAATGGAGATGAGCTCTTTGAGGTGCCGCTCTCCTTTCACGGGCGCGTTGCCATCGATGATCTCCACCTTGTCAAAGTGTACGATCATGTCGATCGCCCGCGCAAGCGAGGCGGGCGCGTCATAGTCGAGCGCGATGCGCTGGGTGACGAAGTCCACGGAGACCTCGGAAAGCCCGTCCGCCGCCGCAAGTTCCTCCTGCAATTCCGCCGCACACGCCGCACAGTGCAGGTTGCGCACTTTAATGATCTTGTGCATATCCCCTCCCCTTCCGACCCTGCGGAAGCGTCAGACCAATATTTGAATAAGTATTCATATGATACCACGCAAAAGCCCCCGCTGTCAAGGTCAGCGGAGGCTTTTTTCAGAAATTGTGCGCGGAAATGAACGTCCTGCCCGCAAGATAGGCGAGCACTCCTTCCGTATGCAGCGTCAGGGACTTGGCAATGAGGCGCTGGCGGGTCGCATGATGCGCGCGGTTGAAGGCGTGATCGCCGTACTTCTCGTCTCCGACGATCGGATGCCCGATATGGGCGAGGTGGGCGCGGATCTGGTGCGTCTTACCCGTATGCAGCGTCACCTTGAGGAGCGCCGTGTCGCCCGGGGCGAGCACCTCGTATTCGGTGACGATCTTCTCGCCGACGGGGCGGCCGGAGATGCGCACGGTCGCGCGGACGGCGTCCTTCTTGAGGTAGGCGGTCAGCACCGCGTGCTTTGGGCTCGGCGTGCCGACGACGAGCGCCAGATATTCCTTTGTCACCCGCCGCGTGCGGAAGGCGGCGAGCAGTTCTTCCGCCGCCTGTGCGTTCTTCGCGAAGATGAGCAGCCCCGCGGTGTTGCGGTCCAGACGATGAATAAAGTGCGCCTCGCCCCGCTCGGAGAGCGCGGAGAACACCGCCTCCGAATTGACGCCGCTCTCCTTGTCCGCGACGATGACGTTGTCATCTTCAAACAGCACGGCAAAGCCCGTGCGCGCCGCCTGCGCGGCGGAGAGGTAGTAGGCGACCTCGTCCCCCCTTCTGAGCGGGACATCGGAGGAAACGCGCACGCCGTTGACACGGACGCCGCGGTTTTTGAGCAGCGTCCTGAGACAAAAGGACGCTGCGG
>DXBS01000130.1 GCA_019116405.1 Candidatus Gallimonas intestinigallinarum
TTGATTGATCGTAACGACGGTATCCGCATCCGCGCTCCCCTCCACGCGTACGGCATAACTCGTGATTTGCTGCTGTAAGAATGCGTAATCAGTTTCCTCGTACTTTGCATTCTCCTCGCCCGTGTGCGTGACATCGAGCGTGCCGTTTGCCGTCAGCGAGCCGTCCGTGATATAGATGCCGTTGGTGGTCTGCGTTTGATTGGAATTCGCCACACCCTCCGTACCAGTGATAAAATCAGCCCAAGTGGTGGAGCGAATCGTACTATTCACCGAAAGCGTACCCGCCGCCTGTGTGAAGTTGCCATTTGCAATATAGATGCCCGTGCCGCGCTGCGTATTGACCGTAAGCGTACCGTCGTTCTGCGTGAGCGTGCCGCCGCGGACGACAACGCCAACGCCGTTGGTATTGATCGTGCCATTGTCCGTCTCAAACGTAACGCTGCCGCTCGTCGCCATGATCGCCGCGCTGGAGAGCTCAGTCCCCTGACCTTGCGTAACCGTACAAGCAAACGACCCCGTAATATTCAGCTGCGGATTGGTTCCGGACGTATAGATGCCCGCAGAGGATGTGCCGTAGACATTGATCGTTGCGTTCTCCGCATCGACCCTGCCGCCCGCCGCCTCAATGCCGAAATTGCTTTCATTCGTATCGATGTTGCCTACATTGAGTTCTCCGCCGGAGATACTCGTGCTTCCGCCCGAAGCATTCACGCCGCGATTGTTGCTGCCGGGCATGGTAAACGTGCAGCTCGTCAATTTGACCTGCCCGCCCTCGGACGCAACGCCGGTATTGTTGCCCGCACTTGTTCCATTAAACAGGAAGGACGCATTTTGCGCGGTGATCGTACCGCCCTGCGCCTCTATGCCGTTGACATATGAGCCCGTGACCGTAAACTGCACGGATTTTGTGTCCGTCTGCGTGCCGGCGATCGTGAGCGCGCCGTCCTGCATGGAAATTGCCGCGCCGTTACCCTCTTTCGCACTCGCCTGCACATTCTTATTGAAATTGCCTGCGGTAATGTTCAGCTCACCGCCGCTCATCACGATGGTATTCCCCAGTTCAGAGGAGAAATTTCCGCCCGAAATGGCGACGTCACCCTCCCAACAGCCGATGCAGACCGCTTCGCCGCGTGCCGTAAAGTTGGTGGTACCCGCTCTGCCCGTCTCTGAAACGACCAGCGAGCCCGTTGCGCCGTCCTTGCTGTTCTCCTCAGTCAAGATACCGTAGGTGTTGGCGACGTCGAACTGATTGACGAAATTTCCGCCGCGGACAAAACCCTCGCCCGCCGTCATGCGGATGGCGGCATACGGCCACTGCAGCCCGGCACTTTCGAGTGAACTGCCTTGTTCCGCCAGCTCCTTGACGTCCCAATAGCCATAGACGACGGCGTAGATATCAGTTCCATCCTCTGCCTTGTCGCCGGTAGCATAATAGTAGTAAAAATCGCAGGAAGCCACGTTGCAGGGAACGGTAAGCTTTCTGTCGTCGACCAGAAGCGTGCCTTTGCCAAAGGAACTATCCTCTCCCGCAATCTCACCCTCTTCCAGCGTATAGATGAGGAAGGTGTCCTCGGTCAGGAAGGAATAGCCCGAGTCAGCCTCGCTTTGATAATAGTAGTTGCCCGTTGTAACCGGTACATAGGAAGTATTCTCCGCAATCGTAACAGGGGAGAAGGTTGTGCCATTCACTCTGTCAACAGTGGCAGGACTTGTCACACCGCCCCGCGAAAACAAAACTATGTCATCGGTCTGCGGTGAGAGCGTGCCCGCCGCTGTCGCGTCTGCATACTCGTTTGTGCGCGGGCCGCTTTCGTAGTTGCCGGAACCGATGGTCATGGTGCCGCCGCTGACCTGCAGCGCGCTGCCCACGGGATTGTAGAAGGCGCCCGCATGCTCCTCGCTGGAGTCGTACACGAGCACGACGGAGACGCCCTGCGAGACATTGAGCATGGGATTTCGGCTGTTGCGCACGACCACCGTGCCGTTGAGATCGAGCACAAGATTGGTAGAGACGTCCTGCACGTCCGTCGTAATGACGAAGGGCTGCTCGGCGTCATCGGCGATCTGAATATAGGAATAACCGTTTTCAATGGCGTCGTTGAGTTCCTCGGGCGTTCTGACGATATACCGCTCCGTTCCGATAAATTCAATGGTATCGTCATAGGTGCTGTCATCGCTGAGCGTACCGCCCGAATATCTGCCGTATGTGGAGGCATAGAGAAAGGACGCCGCCATCAATGAAACGATCAGCGCCGATAAAAAGATGATGAGCAGAATTTTTTGCACCTTTTTCGTCATAGGTTCCTCCTGATGCCGCAAAATGCAAATGTGCGTTAAAATGTCGTCGAAGTTGTGCCCGTCGCAGGAAGCACGCTCGTCTGCACAAAGTTCACACTGATGCGCGTCGTGTACCCCTTCTCGCTCACGCCGACATAGTCATAGGTGTTATCGTTCCCGCTCCCGCCCTGCATCGTCTTGAGCGTTTCGGGAAGGAAATCGGTTTTCAGGTTTCTGATCGTATCCGTTGCAAAATACGCCGGATTGTCTCCGCTGCAGCGATAATAGCCATTCTCCGGGTCTATATCGTGCGGAAAAACGGCGTCGTTCTCGTTGAGGCGCGCAATATGCTGATAGGAAATGCCGTTTGCAAAGTTCCTGGTCAGGCGCACGGTGGTATCGCCGGCAATGTCGCCGCCGGCACTTGTACTGTACGGGACGTTGGTATAGTTAAAGTGATAGCCGAGAACGGTAAAACTCGTTTCGCTTGTCTTGATCGTCGTCGGCTGAGCGTTCTCGATGAGGTTGTTCCAAAAGTTTCCGTCCACGTCAAACCCCGTATCGGAAGCCGTGCTGTTACCCGTGGGAAACTCGATCCCGAGCGCCTTTGCCTGAATGGCGTTGGTCCAGTTGAGGTACACGACATAGGTCGTCGACCTGCTCGGCGTCAGTTCCCTGGGGATATCGATCTCGATCGTGTAATAGGGGACATTCGCCGTGCAGTCCAGATAGAGCGCGGGCAGCGCAGAGCTTCCCTGCTGACGCGTAAATCCGAGCGAGAAATCCACGTCCTTCATGCTCGCGGTGATCGTCATGTTCCAGTTGTTTTCAGGACGGGTCTCGGGCACTTTCCCGACGGTCGTGCTCTGCCGCGTCGCCGTGACGGAGCCGCTGACCGTCCCGTCCGTTTCAGACACGGTGATCCCGCCCGTCATGGCAAGCGTGGATTCCCTGCTGCCAAGCTGGCCGAAGTTGTCAGAGGTCGACGTGTTAAATGTTTCGCCTTCACTCCACTGTCTGTACTTGTCGTATTCAAAGACGTGTTCGTTGTCTTGCGTAGCTTCCGTGCGCTCCTTGACCAGATCGGCGATGACGAGCTGCGTCGTCAGGGGATTTTCCGTATCGGCGGCGATATTGCTTCCCGTGCCCGTCGTGGGCGTGATCTGAAGCGCGATATTTTCCCAGAACTCTGCGGGGCCTTCCAGACGGAGCGTGGGGCGCAAGTCGATCGCGCTGTTGTTGTACATCGTGATGCGCACCGTACTTGCCGTGCCGCTGCCCTGATCCATCCAGAAGCCGTTGTACAGCTGCCAGAAATGGGTGTTGCCGAAGGACGTCGTGTTGACGCTGTCAATGGTATAAGAAGCGTCAAACTCCGCAACGCCGACGGAATTTTCGCTTGTAAAGCGCGATTGATAGCGCGAAAAAGTGACCCCTGCAAAGAGGAGCGCCACGACTAGAAGCAGACATAAGTATCTAACGATGGGATACTGTTTGATCGTTTCCTTCTTCATGGTCCTTTCCCTTATCCCCGTCTTCTTCACCGCCTGCGACGGGTGCCGACGCGTTTTCCCCGGAAGGCGCACCCTCAGGCGGCACGTCCTCTCCGTCTGCCGCCCTTGCCCTTGCGCGGGAGATGCTCTCCCAGGCAAACCAGGCGATTGCAATCACCGCAAGCACGATGCACAGCCCTGCAGGCGTCTGTAAAAATCCGATCACCGTACCCACGCCGGGCACGGCTGCGACGACCTCGCCGATGACCGCATCCGCGCTGACGAGCAGCACGTCTGCGGCGTTGTTGGCGTCGCCCTTGGTGCGGAATGCGCCGTCCACGATCTCCACGATGCGGTGGGTGGTGCAGACGCCGTCCGCGCTGTAAAACATGATGACGTCGCCGACCTCGTAGCTGTCTTGCCGCACGGTGATGACATAGTCGCCGACGGAGAGCTCAGGTTCCATACTGCCCGACGAGACGACCGCGCCGCCCATGCCGAACACGGTGGGGACCTCGATCCCCATGGCGTAGCGGGCGATCAGCATATAGACGATATAGACGACGAGCAGCACGGCGATGACCGCAAGAAAGATGCGTACCGCCATGCCGATGCCCTTTCTGACGCGCGCTGCGTTCATTGCCTCTCCTGCCAGACTTCCGCAAGGAAATCGATATGCAGGTAATACATTGCCTCGTTTTCACCCGCGACGGTATCCACAGCGTCGTTATGCGCCCAGACCCACTCCAGCTCGAAAAGGGTGATACTCTCTTCTTCGACGGACAGATCTTCCAGGCAGAGTTCCTCCACGGTGACGTAGCCCTCCTCGCCTGCGATATACACGCCGTCGCGCTTGAGGCGGTAGCGCATGGCGATGCCGTACTCGTTGGTCTCCGAGAAGGTGAGCGAATAGACGATGGGGTCGGGGCTGTTGTTCTGCATGCGGAAGCGGTACGCACCCGTCATGCCCGGCACAATGACCTTGTCCCCGAAAGTCTGATTATAGAACACGGAGAGATCCTCCCTGTCCTCCCAGTTGGTGCCGTCCTCCTCGGTCGCAAAGATGATGGGCGCATAGGGGCTCTCCGAGCGGGAGAGCGCCCACGCGCACAGAATGCACGTCAGCGCGGTGATGAGTGCGAGCAGAATGCAGAGAATGAGCAGCCATGGCGTGCGCGCGTGCACAATGGTGCCGACATATTCGTTCTGCAGCGTGTGAATGTTGTTGTGCTTATCGACGTAGCCCGTGCGTCTGCGGTTCTCGTTCTCCCCTTCGTAGAGGTAGACATTCTTATCGTCTTCCTTGACGAACTCGCCGCGCCGGTTCTTGTCGTTATCATACCAGACGCCGCGCCTGAGCTTGCCCAGCTCAAAGCCCTCGCGGTCGCGCACTCTGCCGCGCTTGGGGCACTTGACCTCGATATCGTATGCACTGCTCTCCGGGACGGGCGCGGCAGACGCTGCGGTCTCAGCTGCGGGAGATGCGTCTGCGGCAGGCGTCGCCTCGGCGGGCGCCGGGACTGCGGGGGGCTCTGCGCCCTCGTCTGCGGGAGCACTCTCCTCTGCGGACGCTTCCGCGCTCGCCTCAGCGCCTGCACCGTCGAATGCGGGCGCGGGCTCCTCCGCGGGAACTCCTGCGCTCTCCGCAGCGCCGACACCGTCGGATTCGCTCGCAGCGGGCGCTTCGCCCTCGTCTGCGGGGGCACTCTCCTCTGCGGGCGCTTCCGCGCTCGCCTCAGCGCCGACACCGTCGGACGCGGGCGCGGACCCGTCGGAAGAAGGCGCTGCGGGCGTGCCCTCTGCCGATTGGTCGGGCGCAGCCGCGGATGCTGCATCAGGTTCCGAT
This sequence comes from Candidatus Gallimonas intestinigallinarum, assembly GCA_019116405.1. The sequence continues at coordinate 5,617 of DXBS01000130.1, forward strand.
TCGGGAATATTCTTTTTCTCTTCTTCCATGGTTCACCCTCCCCCGGGATCAGGGTCCGCTCAGCTTGACATGAGCAAAGCCTGCTATATCCAAACGGCATTTCTGCCGTGTGTATGCAACATAAAAAAATGTTTTGCGCAAAGATGCGCGGATTCTCTCACGCAATGCGGCGCTTGCCGCATCAAATACTTTGTTGGATGGTTAAGTTGTGAAGTTTGTAAATCAAAAAGTGCGACAAAAAATATACCGCCCCGCCGCCACCACACTCGGCGGCGGCGCGGTATTCGATTGCGCAATACGCGGTGTTATGTACCGCAAAAAAGTTTGGGTTGATCAGGGCTGCGTAGAGGACTGGACTGCGGTGTAAGTAATGCCCACAGAAACCGTTGTGATATTCTCACCAAGCCACGTATCCAGCTTGTCTGCATTTGCTTCACCGTAGCTATCCTGCGACATCCAGATTGCACGAACCCAAATATACACAGTTCCGCCGTTCCCTGCAACACCTTTAATCGTGGCGGAACCATTGTAATCCACCCAATCCGCATCGGAAGCAGGAGCATTGAGGCTATCGGCCGAAATGAAGACCTGAACCTTGATTGTGTTATATGCCTCAGCGTAGGAAGGTACATCCGCCCCCTCTTGAATGCTCGAATCAGCATTAAACGCTGTTCCTGTAAACGCGGGATCATTAGCAAGCTCCACTGTAATGTCAGCATTGACGGCACTGCTATTCACAATTGTAGCACCTACCCTCGCCGGCATTTCGTGCGTACGAGTTGTCCCTTCGCTCCATACCGCATCGCTAGGAGACAAAGTGCCTAACGCAAGCGCAGTGTCTCCACTCGCCGCGCCGCCTGTAATATCGATATCCCACTTAGCAACAGTGACGGAAGCCGTGCCGTCGCCGGACGAAGTATAGCGTGCGAACGTCGTGCCAAGGAAGCAGCAGCTGATGAGCGTAAGGACGATCAGCAAACCGCAGATTCTGGCAATCAAGTTCTTCTTCTTTGTCATGATAACTCTCCTTACAAGTAGTTTTTTTGATATTGCCGACCGGCCTGTTGTGTGGCACAGCCCGATATAGCCAAAAAATGCATAATTTACTCATGCGAAAGCATGAGCAGAACAGTCCCTACGGGTGGCTGCGGAGCAGCCGGAAGGGTCATTCGCTCTTATCCTCCGGATTGGTTTCCGACTCAGCGGTCTCAGCGGGCGCTTCTTCCGCCTCTTCAGCGGCTGCGACCTCGGAGCCCGGCGCAGATTCCGCTTCTTCGGCAGGCGCCGCGGCGTTCTGTTCGCCGAGCATCGCGCGCAGACGGCGGATCTCCTCATCCTTTTGAGCAAGTTCGGCGGAGGACCCGTCGCTCGCAGCCCTCTGCCTGCGGCGCTCCAGGGTGATGCGGATCACGTCAAACGCGATGAAAATGACGACGGGAATGCCGACAAAGACCAGAATGCCCATGGGCGTCTGCATGAACAAGGCAAAGTCGCCAAGGCCCGCAACGCTGCCGGTGCAAAGCCCCACGACGTTGCCCACGGGAACGACGCCGTCATCCGTGTTGTTGGCGTCACCCTTGGTAATAAAGCCCGTGATGCGACCGTCCTCCGCACGCTCCACCGAAATGATGCGGTGCGTGACAAACACTTCGCCCGTGTAATATGTAACGACCTGACCTTCCTGAAGGGACTGCTTTTCTTCGCCCTCCAGAAGATCAACAAAGATGAGCGCGCCTTCATCGAAACAGTCATCCGCGTCCCCGCTCATCGAGCCCGAGGCAACGGCAAGCGGCGCGACCCCGAAGATATCGGGCGGGACGTCATCATGCAGGCTGCCTTTGACGATCAGCGTGAGATTGATGATGAGAATGGGGACAAACAGCACCGCCAACACGATGAGTACGATCGTTGTGACAAGACCGCTGCGATTTCCCTTTGCCGGTTGCGTCGTTTGCTGCGAGTTATTTTGCTTCATGGCTTGGCTCCTCAACGGAAAAGTATGGACACCCCTCTTTTCCCTTCATAATATTGCGCAAAAACAATTGCGAAAATATTATAAGCAAGCGCACGAAAGCTGTCAAGTATTTGTATGCGAAAAAAATTTGGCATATACATTGTCACAGGAATAAGCACATTTCATTGCCGGCTCAAACACCTAACTACTAACTATTATACTCACCCCCCTCCATTTGTCAATAGTTTTGAACAAGTTTTTTGAGGGAAATTTGTAAAAAAGTTCTAATACATTTCAGGTTATAAAAATGGGGCGGGCATGGCGGAAGTTTGCAGCGTTATTATACAAGAAAATACAGAAAACAGAACATTTTTTGCGTGAAATGCCACTTTTTTTGCGCAAACGGCGCAAAGGGCAAAAAAACAAAAAAATCCCGGCGCGCGGACAGGCGCCGGGAAGCAAAAACGCGCATGCCGGGCGAGCATGCGCGCGGCGGGAAAAAAATCAGTGATTGAGGAGTTCATCGCTGAGAGCCACGATCTCCGGGGCGTACTTTTTCTTTCTTTGCGATAAGATACGCTTATAGATCGGGTAGTTGACAGCCACCATAACGATCCCGATGACGCCGATCACGATCCCGAGCGGCATGAGACTTCCGATGATCTCCATCGCGAGGCACATGCCTACGCCGAGCACGAGCGCTCCGAGCGCCCCGAAGGTATAGGCGAAGATTTCGGCGGGACGGCGCGCCTGACGGTCCAGCCTTGTGAGCTTGTCGATCTTTTCCTCGCTCACGCTCTTTGCCGCGTAACGGCTGCGGATCTCACTCACCTGCCGTGCTTCCTGCTGCTTGTTTGTTTCCTGAATCATCATGTTACGTTTTCTCCTTGCTTGATTTGTGCCATAAGGATATCACAGCCGTTTTTCCGAATGTTTGAAGTTTGGTAAATGTCTTGTAAGCGTTTTGTAAAAGAATTGTTAATGCGAAAAAATGCGAAAATGCGCGGCGCGCCCGCTGTTAAAAAGCGGGCGCGCCGCGCAATGCTCTGATCACGCCCGCGGGGGCTTTTCGCCGTCCGTCGGCTTCCCGTCTGCGTGCAGCAGCTCGTCCGAGAGGCGCAGGATCTCGCCGCCGTATTTTTTCTTCATCGCGCGCACTGCCGCGTTGTACACGGGGTAGGCGAGCGCCATGGGCACGCACCCGACGGCGGCAACGACGGAGCCCGCAAGAAGCAGATTCCACGCGAGCACCATGCTCATGCCCAGCCCGAACAGCAGTACGCCCGCGACGCCCAGCGTCACCGCGAGCGCCATCGGCACGTTCCTGACGCGGGCATGGAGGGCGCGCAGACGCGTCATCTTCTCTCCGTGCGCGTCGGGCAGGTACTCCCTGCGGATGCGCTCGATCTCCTTGCGCTCCCCGTCCGTCGGGGCGGAATAGGTATAACGAAACTTGTCACTCATGTTCTGCCTCCGCGGCAAGCGCCTTTTTCTTTTTGTCGGCGCGCACGATCATCACGATCCCCAGCCCCGCGACAAACAGGCAGACCGCCGACGCCGTCACGGCGTTCATGATGCGCATGTCCTGACTGAGCGGCTGTTCCAAAAACAAGGTCATCGTCGTCTGCAGCGCGACCAGCGAGACGAGCGCCGCCGTCAGATTGATATTGCGCAGCGACCAGAGGGTGGGGTCGGTCATTTTGTGCACCTTGACGACGTTATAGATGGCAAACGACACCTTATAAAAGGTGAACGCCGCCGACGAGATGAGCGTGATCATCGTATAGGTGCGCAGGTTGGGCAGGGCGAAATCCTCCAGCCTGCCGCCCGACGTCACGACAAACTGCACCACCGCCAGCATGAACAGGCCCACCAGAACAAGCAATGCGATGCCGCAATTGCGGTAGATCCTGAGCTTTGCCGTCGTGCGCGCGCGCTCGTCCGACGACTTCTTGAGCGCGCCGTGCGTCCCGCCGAGGACGACGTAGCGCAGCACGCTCAGCGCGAAGTAGTACGCCGCGAGTGCGCCGTACCAGAGCGAGGACGTCAGCACCGCGATGACGAGGTTGAGAACGACGTACCCGACATTGATGACAAAGGATAACCCCGAAAAGAGCAGCGTGCGGCGCTCATAGCTGCCCAGCCACTTGCCGAGCAGCGGGTGCTTTTTTCCGAATGCGGAAAGGGCGCTCGTCGCGCGCGGCACGAATTTGACGAGCGCATAGATCGCATACGCCAAAAAAATCGCCGCAAGCGCGTACACGAGGTACACCCAGCCGCCCTCCGCCTCGAGCGCGACCACGGCGATGCTCGCCGCCGCCCCGCCAAGCCCCAGGATCCAGGCGACGATGAGAAAAACGCCGCGCGGATTTTTCATGAGATCAAGCAGCTTTCTCATACGCAGGCTCCGTACAGCGTCACGCGGAAGGTACTGCCCTTTTGCGGGGCGCTCTCCACCGCGATCTCCCCGCCGAGCAGGTCGATGACCTGCCTGACCAGCGCAAGCCCCAGTCCGTTGCCCTCGGCGGCGTGGGAGGTATCTCCCTGATAAAACTTTTCAAAGATATGCTTGCCCGTCTCCGCGCTCATGCCGCAGCCGGTGTCCGACACGGTGACGACGGCGTTGTCCCCTTCCCGCCGCAGCGTGACAGAGATCGTGCCTTCGCTCGTAAATTTGACCGCGTTGGAGAGCAGGTTGTTCCAGACGATCTCCAGGCAGCTCTCGTCCGAGCGGACGGTGACCTCCGCGAGCTCGCACGAAAGTTCAAGCCCCTTTTGCTCTACTTGCTCCTCAAAGGCGAGGATGCAGCGCGCGAGCAGTTCGTCCAGCCGCAGCGAGGCAAACTCCGCGCGGATGCCGTGGTGCTCCAGGCGGTTGAGGCGCAGCACGTTCTGCACGAGGGCGGTGAGCCGCTTTGCCGCGCCGACGATGGTCTCGCAGTACGCGGCGCGCGTTGCCTCATCCTTCGCCCCGGGCAGCGCCGAGGCATAGCTCTGAATGACGGCGAGCGGCGTCTTGAGTTCGTGCGAGACGTTGGAAATAAAGCCGCTGCGCGATTCGTCCGCCTGCCGCAGTTCCGCCGCCACGGCGTTGAGCGCCTCCATCGCCTCGTCGAAGGCGTCGTATGCCCCGTAGGCATGCACGGGCTCCTGCTGCACGGAAAAATCGCCCGCGGCAAGCTGCTTTGCCGCCGCGCAGATGCGCTCCACGGGGCGCGCGGCGATCTTTCTTCGAAGATGCTCCACGACGGTCGTCAAAAGCGCCAGAAAGACGACAACGACCAGCATGACCGCCGACTTTGCCGCCACGTTCTCACCGAAGCGCGCGTCCACGGCCTCGGCCGCAAAGACGGCGACCGTGATGATGCAGGCGACCAGAACAAACTGCACAAAAAAGCCCGCGAGCGCCCGCCGCATGGCACGGTTGGTGCGTTTTTTGGGGGACGTACCCTTCATTTGAGTACCAGCTTATAGCCAAGCCCGTGTACGGTGACGATCTCAAACCCCGTACAGTGCGCCGTCTTTTCGCGCAGCTTGGACATGTACACGTCGACGGTGCGCGAGGTCGCCGAGGAGTCGAAGTCCCAGAACTCGTCCATGAGCTTGGTGCGCGTGAAGGTGCGGCGGGGATAGGAGAGCAGCTTGAACAGCAGGTCAAATTCGCGCACGGTGAGCGGGAGCTCCTCGCCGTCCACATATGCCGTGTGCTCTTCTTTATCCATCGTGAGATTTCCGACGGTGATCGTGCGGCTGTCCGCAATGTTGGCGCGGCGCAAAAGCGCCGTCACGCGCAGCAAGAGCAGGTCGGGATCGAACGGCTTGACGACGTAGTCGTCCGCGCCCGTCGCAAAGCCGCGCTTCTGATCGGACGTGTCGTCGAGCGCGGTCAGAAAGAGGATGGGCGTCGCGCCCTCCCGCCTCACCTCGGCGGCGAGCTGATGGCCGTCGAGCACGGGCATCATGATATCGGTGATCAGAAGATCAAAGCTCTGCCTGTGAAATTCCTCCAGCGCCGCGCCGCCGTCCTTGCAGGCGACGACCTCGTGCCCCGCGCCCTCCAAGAGCGTGCACACAAGGTGATTGAGCGCCGCGTCGTCTTCCGCCAGCAAAATTTTCGCCATAGAGCCCCTCCCGTTGCCCGTACTGCGCCATCATACCCTATCTTTATTGCGAAGATGCAAATAAATTGTTAAAATAATGTAAAATGTTTGTCGCTTGTTTTATTATAGCACACCTTTCAAAAAATTGCAATGCCCTGTGAAACAGTTGCGCCGCGGCGCGATTTGCCGTATAATACTGTCATGAACACTTCGATTTGCTATATCGTGACCGGCTGTACGGGATACGTCGGGAACGTACTCACCAAAAAACTGCTCGCCGAGGGCTGCCGCGTCCGCGGGCTCGCCCGCAGCAGAGAAAAGGCGGCGCGCATCTTTGGAGAGACCGCCCCGGAACTCATCTTTGGCGACATTTCGGACAGTGCCGCCCTTGACGCGCTCTTTGCGGGCGAGGGGCCGTTCGTCGTCATTCACACCATTGCCAAAGTCACCATCGGCGAGGGCAGCAAAAAAGAGCTTCACGCCGTGACCGTGGATGGCACGCGCGCAATTGTCGAAATGTGCGTCGAGCGCGGCGCAAAACTTCTGCAGGTCTCCTCCACCGAGGCGCTGGGCGGCGTGTTTGACGAGAACGTGACCTACCGCCCCGACCCCGCGCGCTGCGATACGGACTACGCCCGCGCCAAGGCGGAGGCGGACAGGCTTGCGCTGGACGCCGTGCACACGCGCGGACTGGACGCGAGTATCCTGCTGCTCTCCAGCGTGCTTGGACCGGGCGACTATTCCAACAGCCACATGACGCAGATGATGATCGAGTTCATCGAGGGCAGACTGCCCGCGTCCGTCAAGGGCGGGTACAACGACTTTGATATCCGCGACCTTGCCGACGTCCTGCCCGCCGTCATCGGGCGCGCGCAGGCGGGCGAGGGGTATATCTTTGCGCATCAGCCTGACGAGATCAACGATATCCTCGCCGTGATCGCCCAAATGACGGGGCGGCGCGTCCCGCCGACACTGCCGCTTTGGGTCGCGAAAGTCGGCGCACCCTTTTTGATGCTGGCGGCAAAGCTCACGGGCAAGCGCCCGCTGTACACGGGCGCCGCGATCAAGTCGCTCGAGGCGCGCGCGGACTTCCCCATCGGTAAGAGCGTGCGTGCGTTCGGCTTTGCACCCCGCCCGCTCGAAGAGACGGTGAGAGACCATGTCCGCTTCCTGCTGGACGAGGGCATGGTGCACCTCAAACAATGACGTTGCGCGCCCACGGGCACCATGCCCGCGGGCGCGCCGAAAACAAGCACCCATGTCCGCATCATCAGAGCGCCCGCGGGGCGGCAGACTTGCCGCCCCGCGGGCGCTTTATCAGATTTCTCAAAGCTTATACTTGGCAGTTAATTTGAGGACGGACGCCAGACAGTCGTTGAGGGTATTTTTCTCCTCCACGGTGAGGAGCCTTCCCTGCATCACGGAGAGCGTTCTGCCGAGCATGTCCGCCTCCAGGCGGTCGGTCGCGGAGAGCTCCCCTTGACGGAGTTTCCCCAGAAGCGACAGCGCGTAATTTAGTTCGGGCGCCTCCTGCACGGCGGGCGCGGGCTCAAAGCAGCACTCCTTGACGGGCGCCGCCTGCCCGTTCGCCGCGGGAACGGGCGCGTTCTCCAACTCGGCGCGGAAGCGCTGGTAGATGCGCTCGTCGCGCGAGGTACGGCGCATTCTCTTTTTGCGTCTGGGAAGGAGCAGCAACAGCCCCGCCGCACAGGCGATGAGCGCGAACAGCGCCGCGTAACAGAGCGCCTCTGCAACCGTTGCGCCCGCACTCATCAGCGCGACGCCGACCGCACCCAGAATGCCCGCGAGCAGGGGATACCCTCTGCGCCCGCCGAAGATGGCAAATGCGACTGCCGCCGCCACGGTGAGTGCGGGGCACAGGATGAGCGGCACCCAGGCGGGGACCGCGGCAAATACTTCCATGATCTGTCTGAAAATTTCCATGTTATGACCTCCGTTCAAGGATATCCAATCGGTACAAAAAATATAAGGAAGAAACTGCGTAATCGTGACGGATCTGCGCGAAAAACCTCACATTTCGATCTCGCGGCAGCGCGCAATGTTGACGATGCGGGCGCGGATGGTGTTCTCATCGATTCTCAGCACCCGCGCGACCGCCTTCTTGTACAATCTGATCTGCACGGCGTACTTTTCCTTGAGAGCCGCGTCCGGAAGGACGGAGTACTTGTAGTCGATGACCATATAGCCACCCTCGTCCTCCACCAGAAGATCGACCGCGCCCTGAAAGACGATCTCGTCCGTGGCGGCAGTCTCCAGCATCTCGTCCGCCTGCAGACGCACAAGGAAGGTCTGCTCGCGGCGGAATCTCCCGCCCGCAAGCGACTTCAGGCAGGGCAGGGCGAGAATGCGCCTTAGCTGACCCGCATCGAGGAGCGCCGCCTGCTCCGCCGTGAGAAGCCCATCTTTTCGCATGCGTGCGAGTTCGGACTGCACGTCCTGCCCGTAGCGCACATACTGCAAGAAGGCATGATAGGCGATGCCCGCCTCCTTGCTCGTCTCGCCCTCGAAGGGCTCCGCCTCATCGAGGAAGGAATACATCGCCTCCTGCCGCGACAGGAGCGCCGTCGCGGAGCTCTTGACGGGAACGCGCATACTCGCTTCGAAGGGATAGGGCTGCTCGTACGCAGAGAGCACCGCGTCCCGCAGGCGTTCATCGGGGCGATAGACGAGCGAGCGGCGGGCGGGCGCCATCTGCTCCGCTTCCCGATCGGGCACAATGTACTTTGCGCAGGCGCGGAAGTCGAAGAAGTCGGCAAAGCGTTTGGCGCGCGCAGGGGACAGGGCGCGCTCCGCCTGTTCGCGAAAGAGGATGTGCAGGCGGTACTTGGCGCGCGTCATGCCGACGTAGAGGAGGTTGCGTTCCTCCTTGCGTTCGCGCGTCTCCTCGGCGACGGCGCAGGCGCGGCGCAGGAGGGTGGAATAGACGAGCTTGTTTTGAGTATCATACGCCTTGGGCGCGGCGACCGTGCGCGTCTGCCCGTTCAGGCTCAGTTCTGTGAACATGACCTCGTCCCGCTCGCTGCCGCCGCGGAATTTGACGTCTGCCCCCGCGAGAATGACGACGGGATATTCCAGTCCCTTGGAGGAGTGCATCGTGACGATGCGCACGGAGTCCTCGCCGCCGCTCTCGGCGTACCCGATCTGATAGTTGCACGCGCGCAGGCGGGCGAGAAAGGCGTTGACATCCACATTCTCCCCCTCCGCAATGAGGCGGCGCACGCGCGCAAGGCGGCTCCTGCCGCCCTCCTTCGCCGCGATCTGCGCCTCAAGGCCCAGCGCGAGCAGTTCGTTCATGATCTCCGCCGCCGTGCACAGCTGCGCGCGTGCGCGCAGGCGTGCAGAGAGCGCGTCAAAGGCGGCGAGCTTTTGAGAGACGGGGTGTTCGGGCTGCGCCTTTATAAACGCCGCACACGCCGCGCGGAAGGTGCGCCCGTCCCGCCGCCCGCCTGCGTTCTTTTGAAAATACAGCCGCACGGCAGCGAGCTCGCGTTCGGTCAGCCCGCCCGCCGCCGAGAGGAGCGCCGTGCAATAGGGAATGTCCTGCTCCGCGTTGTCCAGATAGGAGAGCCAGTCGATGAGCAGGCGCGCCTCAAAGAAGTCGCACACGTTGACCTCCGCCGCCGTGGTGACGGGGATGCCGCGCGCGAGCAGGGCGCGGGCAATGTGCGCCGCCTCCCCCTCTCTGCGGCGGGTGAGCACCGCAATGTCCCCGAAGCCCACCTTGCGCACGGTCTGCGCGTCCACGTCAAACCAGTCGCTCCCAAGCTCCTCTTCCACGAGCTGCGCGACCTTGTCGGCGAGCGCGTCCGTCCGCTCCGCGCCCGCGTGTTCGAGCACCGAGTAGACGCCGCGCGCCCCGCTCTCCTCCGCCCTGCGCTTGGGCAGCAGGTGAAAGGCGACCTCACCGCAGTGCGCGCCGTAGCGCTCGCCGCCGCGCATGGGGACGTATCCTTCGGCAATGGCGGAAAAAACTTCGTTCGTCGCCTCCAGTACGGCGGGCGCGGAGCGGAAATTTGCGGAGAGCCGCAGCGAGCAGGGGAGCAGCTTTTCCTTTTCCTCAAAGAACTCCGAGCGGCTGCCGCGGAAGCCGTAAATCGCCTGCTTGGCATCGCCGACGAGAAAGACTTCGCCGCCGCCCAGGCGGGACAAGATCGCCTCCTGCACGGGGTTGACGTCCTGATATTCGTCCACGAACACCGCGCGGTACCTCTCCGCGAGATCGCTGCGGACGCTCTCATTGTCCAGAAGCTGCAGCGCGATCTGCTCGAGGTCGTTATAGTCCAGCACGCCCGCCTCCCCCTTTTCGCGGGAGTAGGCGTCGTCATAGGCGAGCGCGAGCTGCCCGAGGGCGTGCGCGAGCGCATTCGCCTGCAAATAGCGCGCGTGCTCCGTCTCGCGGTCGGCACAGGACGCGAGTTCTTCGAGCATGCCCGAGGCCTCCTTCTTCGCACCCGATAAAAATTCGATCGCCGCGCGCTCCTCAGCCGAGGCATTGCGCTTGACGGGCATGCGCGCCATGTCCGCCTCCCCCGACATGGTCTGCATGCAAAGCAGGTCATCCTGCGCCGCGATGCGCGTGCAGACAGCGTGCACCATGTCCGAAAGGGCGACAAACTTCTCCCCCAGCGCGGCATAGACATGCCCCCTCTCTTCCAGTCCGCGCGCGACCATGTCCGCCCGCGCACGCAGATCGGCGGCAAGGTAGTCGCAGACGGCGTCAAAGTCGTCCGAGGCGCCCATATCCGCGAGGATCTGACGATATCCCGCCAGCCCGCGCGCCTTCCGGTAGAGGTCTGCGACAAGATTGCGCAGCGCCGCATCCTTCTTTTTGCGGAAGTAGGCAGAGAGCAGCAGCGAAAATTCGGGCGACTTCTGCGCGTACGCTTCCTCGAACACCGCGTCCAGCGCGCGCGCCTGAAGTCCCGCGCTCTCGGCGTCCTCGCCGCCCGCGATGCGGAAGGCGGGATCGACGCCCGCCGCATAGAAATAGGTGCGGATGAGCCGCCCGCAGAATGCGTGGATGGTGCTGATCTCGGCGAGGGGAAGCGCCGCGAGCTGCGCCTTAAGCCGCTCCTTTTCCGCGCCCTCCCGCTCGCCGATGCCCTTGAGAAGGGCGAGCCGCAGCCGCTCGCGCATCTGTGCCGCCGCCTTGTTGGTGAACGTGACGGCGAGGATGCTGCGCACGTCCCCGCCCCCTAAGATGAGGGAGACGAGGCGCTCGATCATGACAAAGGTCTTGCCGCTCCCCGCCGACGCGGAGACGATGACCTGTCCGCGCGCCCCGATCGCGGCGCGCTGTTCTTCCGTCAATGTGACGCTCATACGCCCTCCTTCTCTGCGCGCGCGACGGCGGCGATCTCTGCGGCCTTCACGCTCTTTTCCTTGCGCGCCTCGCCCACAAATCCGCATGCCCCGCGAAAGGCGCAGTAATTGCAACTGCCCTCATAGGGCGAGGGCCGCACGTTGCCCGCCCCCATCTCCCGCTGTGCCTGACGCGCCACGAGCGCGCCATAGGCGAGGAAATCTTCAAACTCCTCCTCCGCGAGCCCGCGCGAGGGCGCGCCGTCAAACAGCATACTCTTTGCCCCCGCCGCACTGTCCAGAAGGTCGACGGCATCCCGGTTGTAGAAGCCCTGCATGCAGAACTTGGCGTCCTCGGGGGCTGTGAATGCGTCCTCGGCGGGGAAATAGAATGCCCCTGCGGGCTTGCTCCCCTCCGCCGCCGCCAGGAGATAGAGTTCGAGCTGGAGACTCCTGCCCGTATAGTACGCCGCGGGCGAGGGGTCGAAATGCCCCGTCTTGTAGTCGACGATGCGCACATAGTCGCCCGCCTCGTCCACGCGGTCCGCCTTGCCCGTCATGTTGAGGGCGGGAATGCGGATGGACGCCTCGCGGTCACGGATCCGGAACGCCGAATTGTGCAGGGAGGCAAACACCGCGCAGGCGACGCGCTCGCACTCGGCGATCAGCCGCTCGCCCGCGTACTTGCTCTGCTCGGTGTCGCCGAAGGCGCGGTAGCGCGGCTCGGACATGAGGGAGCGCGCCGTGTTGCGCGCTAAGGCGCGGCAGTCCGCCTCGGAGGAGAGCGTGCTCAACGCGTCCCCCATCTGTTCGAGCACCTTGTGCACGAAGTCGCCCGCGTCTCGCGCGGGAAGCGCGCCCTCTTCGCGCTCGGAAAGACGCAGGACGTACTTCATGAACCCCGCGTACGGGCAGGCAAAATAGCTCTCTAAAAGGGTGGGCGACGTCTCGCCCGCAAAATACAGCTGCGCCGCCTCGGGCACGTCCCCCTTCTGTCCGCCCTCGGTGAGCGCGCGCAGCGCATCTTCTCCGATGCGAGCGGCAAGCGCCGCCCAGATGGACGAAAAGAGCGAAGTATCGTTCTCCCGCCCCTCCTCGAAATCGGCCTTCGCGGAGAGCAGCCGCAACAGCGCCGGGACACGCGCCGCGCAGTCATAGGGAAAGCGCGCGGGCAGCGGCGCAGGCTCGAACATGCGGGCAAGGTAGGAATACGCCTCCCCCGCCGCCTTCTCCTCGCCGCGCACCTTCATGGGACGGCTCGCGTACAGCTCCCCCGAAAAGGCGCAGGCATTGAGCCCGAAGCTCTCCCGTGCGCGCGCATTGACGACGGAGATCGCCGGCTCGACGTGCACCGAGAGCGCCGCAAGTCTCCCCATCTCCGCATCGGTGATGACGGAAGTATCCTCGCCCGTGCGGGGCAGCGCATCGGTCAGTCCCGTCAGGAAGAGTACCTTGGCGCGCGCAAAGCGGCTGTCCGTCGCGTCGCCGAGGTAGACGGTGTCCGCAAGCGAGGGAATCATCGCCGTTTTGAGCGCCGAAGCGCCGCTCTCCAGAAGGGAGGCAAACTCGCGCGCCGTGAACACCTTCTCGCCCGCGACATTCATCTCTGCAAGCATGCCGTCCAGCCCGTCCAGCCGCAAAAAAGCCTGATCCGCCGCCTCGGCGTGCAGGGAGAGCTGCTCCATGATCTGGTCCGCCCCGACGAGCGCACGCAGCCCCACGATCGCGTCCGCAAAGTCCTGCGCCCTGCCCCTGCGCGGCAACGCGTCCATGATGCGCACCATCCTTTCACGGCAGGCACTAATATTTTTGAGATCGTCCGCAAACGCGGGTGCGTCCTCGCGGATCGCGCGGCGGTACCCGCCCCGCCAGTTGCCGTACTTCAGAAGATAGTTGCGGTAGACGTCCCCGTCGCCGAAACAGACATTGGCGGCAACGGCGTCCACCGACTCCGGCCGTCCGCCGTCCGCGACCGCGCGCAGCACGGCGATGACAAAGCGCACAAAGGGATGGCGCGAGAAGGGACGCTTTCTGTCCGCAAAGTAAGGAATATGGTAGGCGGCAAACGCCTTTTCCAGCACGAGGCGGCTGCTCTCGTCGGGCGCGAGGACGACGATGTCCCGATAGCGCGCCCCCAGCGCAACGTGCCGCCCGATGAGCGCGCAGACAGTGTCCGCCTCCTCCGTCTCGTCATGGGCGGAAAAGAGATGGACGTGCTCCGCCGGAACGGGAGGCTGCGTGAAGATCTCGGGCGCAAACAGCCCGCAACGCACCCGCTCCGCCTCCACGGGCAGGGAGCATGCCGCCATGACCGTCTGCACGTCCCCGACCTGTTCGCACACGTCGCGGAAGATGCGCGCCGCCTCGTTGGTGTAGAGAGGCGCTTTCCCCGCAAAGAAGATGCCCGTGACGCTGCGCGCATGCTCAGCTGCCGCGCGGATGCCCTCCGCCGCCTGCCGCGTAAAGGAGGGAAACGCCGCAAAAAAGACGTTGACCCCCCCGAGCTTTTCCGCGATCGCCTCGGGCAGGAGGGCGAGATAGCCGCTCTCGTCCAGCAAACCGTGCTCCGCAAGAAAGGCGGCGTACTTTTCCGAGAGCAGGGCAAGGTCGGTGAGCTTTGCACGCAGCGTCCCCTCCGTCGCCTGTGCGCCCGCGCGCAGCTGCGCCGCGTCCACGCGGGAGGCGGCAAGTTGGGCGAGCGTTTCGTACACCGTCTGCGCCGCGCCCGCAGAGAAGCATGAAAGCTCCCCCGCGCACCCGGCAAGAATGGCGGAGATCGCCATGACGGAGCCCTGTTTGGAGAGTACGCGGCGCTCTCCCGATAAAAAGCGGGCGAACGTCGTGACCTCGGTGAGGAAGGTGCCGCCCGTCCGCTCCAGTACGGCGCGCTCGGCGAGCAGAGTGAGGCTGTCCTCACAAAAGACGAGGCACTTTTCTCCGCGCTCCTCGCAGGCACTCACGCGCGCAGCGAGCACGAAAAGCGCATCGTCCAGCGTGGGCGCACCGATGATCGTTGCCATAGCATGACCTCCGCACAAAAATTACCCATATTATAGCATACTTCCCCGCCACTTTTCATAAAATTTTCCTCATATTTCTTCGATTATTTTTTACAAACGTAAAATTTTATGCTATAATGGGGAAAAATGACTTTCCGGAGCTTTCCATGAAGAAAAAAGTTCTTGCCTGCCTTGCGCTCGCCCTGCCCTTTGCCCTGACGGCATGTACGACGGTAAGCAATCTGACGCTCAATGCCAACTGGTACAGCCGCACCGATACCACGATCAGCGGCAACCAAAGCTAGACGCTGGAATACGTTGTAGAGTTTGAAGCGGCGGAGGACAACACCTACCTGAGCTATGCACAGGGCAGCTACACTACGGTGCTGAATACCGAAAATATGACGCTTGCAGACGGCGGGAGCGATACGGGATACCACCTTGTGAGTACGCTCCGCATTCCCGTCACCTATACCGTGGGCGACGAAACGGCGACCTTTGAGGACGTTGTCACGTCCGAGGTCTGGTTCCGCGACACGCGCCACGAGCTGCGCCCCGTGCGCAGCGTAAAGACGGTGCTCTCGCACTCCCCGCTCGCGGTTTCCGATCCGGAGTCGATCGAGGACGTCTACATTGCCTACGACTACACCTTTACGACGTCGTACGACGCCAACTGTACCCAGGCGGAGATCAGCATCGAATACCGCTCGGAAGTTGACGGCGAGACACAGAGCTCCACGGAGAACCATACCGTCGAACTAAGCGGCGCGGGCACCTATTTTGACAACGAACAGATCCTCTTTTCGCTGCGCGCCATCGATCCCACCCTTGGCGTAACCTTCCGCTCGATCAATCCCGTCAGGCTCCGGGAGGAGACCCTCTCGGCGCAGGCAGCGGCTGTCACCGCGCCGGAGACATTGACGTTTTCCATCAATGGCGAAGCGGCCGCAGAGCATGAAGTGAATGCGAACAGCTTTTCGATCGGCTATACGGGCACCAACAGCGGGCTTTCGCAGTCCTATACCTATGCCGCCCTCACCGACGCCGCGAACAACACCTACCGCAATGTGCTGCTCAGAATGGACGTGCCCGTCCTGCACTCGCTGGGGACGCTGCACTACAGGCTCGTCTCCGCACAATTCATCCAATGATCGCCTGAACATGAGAAAAGCGTCGGTTGCCCGACGCTTTTTTCTTATTTTTCATAGACGCTGCGCTTCAGGATCCCGATATAGGGCAGGTTGCGGTAGCGCTCCGCATAGTCCAGCCCGTATCCGATGAGAAAGGCGTCCTCGACGGAGAAGCACACAAAGTCCGCCTCCACCTCCACGACGCGGCGCGCGGGCTTATCCAGCAGCGAGACGACGGTCAGCGACTTTGCGCCCCGCTCCTTAAAAAATTGGCGCAGGGTGACGAGCGTCCTGCCCGTATCCACAATGTCCTCGACGAGCAGCACGTCCCGTCCCTCGACGGAGGAGAACAAGTCCCGCTTGACATACGGCTTGCCGGACGACACGGCGTTCGCGCCGTACGAGCTGACCGCCATGAAGTCCATCTCCACGTCCAGATGCGCGGCGCGCAGCAGGTCGGCAAAGAACACCGCACTCCCCTTTAAGTTGCACACGGCGACGGGCACCGTCCCCGCAAACTTTTTCTCCAGCCACGCGCCCGCCTCTTTGACGCGCGCGGCGATTTCGTTTTCCGAAAGCAATATCCTCTCACAATCGGGATGCATCATTTGTCTCCTCTCTTTGCACGCAGAGCCATACCCTGTGCGCCGTTTCCTTGGTTATTTTTACGCTGTCCGCGATCTCCACGCCGACGACGGCATACACTTCGTTCCCCCTGGCGATGAGGGGCAGGGCATGCCCGACGCGCGCGGGGATCTTTTTGTCACTGAGAAACTTTTTGAGCGTCTTGCGCCCGCCCCCGAAGGGCGTGATCATGTCCCCCTCCCGCCGCGTGCGCAGGACACACCCCGCGGGGAAGGCATCCATGTCCGCCATGTGCGCGCCCTGTACCTCGTGCGGGCACACCATGACCGTGTATCCGCCCAGCGTGAACGTGCCGCACGCGAAGGAAATCTCCTGCGGGCATGGCTTCCCGGGGCGCCAGAAGAGGACATGATCCCCCTCGCGCACTGCCTCGATCCCATCAGGAAGGGACGCCCGTCTGCCGCTCTGCAGCGCCCTGAGGCGCGCCGCCTCCGCGATATTCGCCGCGGTATAGTCGTGCGTCACGCCCAAGTATGATAGCGCCTGCACGACAGCCCGCGAAAAGAGGGGCATGGGCAGCGCGAGCGGGACATATACCATGCCCGCCTCGACGCGGACATGCTCCGCCGCCAGCGCACCAAGACAGGCGTCGTCCTGAGCGGCACGCGCCGCAAAAGCGACGAGGTTGTCCCGCGCGCCCGGCACCGCGCGCTCCAGTTCGGGCAGGACCAGGTGGCGGATACGGTTGCGCGCAAACGCGACGTCAGAATTGCTCTCGTCCTCGACAAAGGGCAGCGCATACTCCGCGACGTAGGCGTCGATCTGCGCGCGCGTGACACCGAGCAGCGGGCGCACGATGCCCTCCCGCGCGGGAAAGGCGTTCAGCCCCGCCGCGGACGTCCCCCGCGCCAGGCGGAAGAGCAGGGTCTCGGCGAGGTCGTCCCTGTGGTGCGCCGTGGCAACGGCGTCCGCCTCCCCCTCCGCAACGACGCGCGCAAAGCACTCGTAGCGCCAGAGGCGGGCGGTCTCCTCCAGACCCCGCTTCTGTGCCGCGGCGCGCGCGGGGATATCTTCGCGGAAGACGCGCAGCGGCACGCCCCAGTCGCGGCAGAGCCGTTGGACGAAGGCGATATCTTCCTCCGACGCGGCGCGCATGCCGTGCCCGCAGGTGAGCGCCGAAACGCTGACGCCCCCCGTTATGAGTGCGTGCAGCAGGGCGACGGAGTCCCGTCCGCCAGAGAGCGCCACGCACACCCGCATGAGCGCATATGGTTTGCAGTCGATGAGTTCCACTGTTACACTATAGCACAAAATGCGCCC
>DXBS01000001.1 GCA_019116405.1 Candidatus Gallimonas intestinigallinarum
TGTTGTTGCGGACGCTGTCCGAAAGGGTGGGCTGACCGCCGCCGTTGACGCAGCCGCCGGGGCAGGCCATGATCTCGATGAAGTCGTACTTCTTCTCGCCCGACTCGATCTGCCGGATGATGGTCTCGGCGTTTGCAAGGCCGCTCGCCACCGCCACGCGGATGGTGTTGCCTGCCACGAGGTAGGTCGCCTCCTTGATGGGGTTGGTGCCGCGCACCGCGAAGAAGTCGAGCACTTCAAAGCTGCCGTCCATCATGTGCGCCGCCGTGCGGAGGGCCGCCTCCATGACGCCGCCCGTCGCGCCGAAGATGGCGCCGCCGCCCGTCGCGGTCGCGAAGGGGTTGTCGAACTCTTCGTCGGGCAGCTCCGTAAACTTGATGCCCGCGGTCTTGATCATGCGCGCAAGTTCGCGCGTCGTGATCGCCGCATTGACCTCGCCCTCCATTTCGGGGCGGTGGCACTCGTACTTCTTCGCCGTGCAGGGGATGACGGAGACGGTATAGAGATCCTCGGGACGGATGTGGTGTTTTTCGCACCAGTACGTCTTGAGGAGCGCGCCGAACATCTGCTGGGGCGACTTACAGGACGAGAGGTTGGGGATCATCTCGGGATACTTCTGCTCCACGAACTTGACCCACGCGGGGCAGCAGGAGGTGAACATGGGCATGGGCTTGCCCGTCTTGATGCGGTTGATGAGCTCGCTCGCCTCTTCCATGATGGTCAGGTCCGCGGTCACGTCCATGTTGAACACTTCGCAGGGACCCAGACGGCGGATCGCGGCGACCATCTTGCCATGAACGTTGGTGCCGATGGGCATATCGAACGCTTCGCCCAGCGTCGCGCGGATGGAGGGCGCCGTGAAGAACACGACCTTCTTGGTCGGATCCGCGAACGCCTTCCAGACCTCGTCGATCGTGGAGCGCTCGGAGAGCGCGCCGACGGGGCAGGCGACGATGCACTGCCCGCAGCCCACGCACACCGATTCAAAGAGGGGCATATCGAACGCGCTGCCGATATGCACGTTGAAGCCGCGCCCGATGGGACCGATCGCGTTGACGTGCTGCTTTCTGCACGCCGCGACGCAGCGCATGCAGTTGATGCACTTGTCGTTGTCTCTCACCACGTAGGGCGCGGAGGTATCGATGGGCAGGACGAAGTCCTCGCCCTTGAATCTGTCCTCGTCCACGCCGTAGCCGAGGGAGAGCTTCTGTAATTCGCAGTTGTGGTTTCTCTCGCAGGAGAGGCACTTTTTCTTGTGCTTGGAGAGGAGCAGCTCCAGCGTCATCTTTCTGCTTTCGCGGCACTTCTCGGTATTCGTTCTGACCTCCATGCCCTCGGCGACGGGGTACACGCACGCGGCGACGAGACCTCTCGCGCCCGTCGCTTCCACGACGCACATACGGCAGGAGCCGACGCAGGAGACGTCCTTCAAGTAGCACAGCGTAGGGATCTCGATGTGCGCCTTTCTCGCCGCCTGCAAAATGGTCGTTCCCTCGGGAACGGTCACGGAAATATTGTTGATGGTCAACGTAACGTCTTTTGCCATGTTACTCACCTCACTGTCTCACGACTGCGCCAAACTTGCAGTTCGCCATACATACGCCGCACTTGATGCAGATATCCTTGTCGATGACGTGCACCTCGCGCACCTTGCCGGAAATGGCGTGGGTGGGGCAGTTGCGCGCACAGAGCGTACAGCCGCGGCACTTGGTGGGATCGATGGAATAGGTCAGCAGCGCCTTACATACGCCTGCGTCACAGTGCTTCTTTTCGATGTGGTCCACATACTCCTGACGGAAGTAGCGGAGGGTGGAAAGGATGGGGTTGGGCGCGGACTGCCCCAGCGCACAAAGCGAGGATTGCTTCATGTGCGAGGCGAGTTCCTCGATCTTGACGAGGTCCTCCGGCTCGCCCTTGCCCTCGGTGATCTTGGTGAGCAGCTGTAAAAGCCGCTTGGTGCCGATGCGGCAGGGCGTACACTTGCCGCAGCTCTCGTCCGCGGTGAATTCCAGGTAGAACTTGGAGATGTCCACCATGCAGGTATCCTCGTCGAGGATGATCATGCCGCCCGAGCCCATCATGGAGCCGATCGCGAGCAGGCTGTCATAGTCGATGGGGGTGTCGATGCACTCTGCGGGGATGCACCCGCCCGAAGGGCCGCCCGTCTGAGCCGCCTTGAACTTCTTGCCGCCCGGAATACCGCCGCCGATCTCCTCGACGATCTCGCGCAGCGTCGTGCCCATGGGGACTTCCACGAGGCCGACGTTGGTGATCTTGCCGCCGAGCGCGAACACCTTGGTGCCCGTCGAGGTCTGCGTGCCGATCTTGGCGAACCATGCCGCGCCGTTGACGATGATGGGGTTGACGTTCGCCCAGGTCTCCACGTTGTTGAGGATGGTGGGCTTGCCGAAGAGTCCCTTGACGGCGGGGAAGGGGGGACGGGGACGGGGTTCGCCGCGGTGACCCTCGATGGAGGTCATCAGCGCCGTTTCCTCGCCGCAGACGAACGCGCCCGCGCCGAGGCGGATTTCGATGTCAAAGTCGAAGCCGAGCCCTAAGATGTCCTTGCCCAACAGCCCGTATTCGTGCGCCTGCTTGATCGCGATCTTGAGGCGCTCGACGGCGACGGGGTACTCTGCACGCACATAGATATAGCCCTGATGCGCGCCGATCGCATAGCCCGCGATGGTCATCGCCTCCAGCACGCAGTGGGGATCGCCCTCCAGCACGGAGCGGTCCATGAACGCGCCGGGGTCGCCCTCGTCGGCGTTGCAGCAGACGTACTTGATATCGCCGGGCGAAGCCTTTGCAAACGACCACTTTCTGCCCGTCGGGAAGCCCGCGCCGCCTCTGCCGCGCAGCCCGGAGGCGGACATCTCGTTGATGACGTCGTCGGGCGTCATGCTCGTTAATACCTTTTCCAGTGCCGCGTAGTCGCCCGCCGCGATGGCTTCCTCGATGTCCTCGGGCGCGATGACGCCGCAGTTTCTCAGCGCAATGCGCATCTGCTTTTTATAGAAGGGAGTTTCCGCAAAGGGGATGATGGTGCCGTCCTCGGCGACCGTGCCCTGATAGAGAAGCTCTTTGACGATCTTGCCGCCCTTGACAAGGTGCTGTTCGGCGACCGTCTTGACGTGCTCGGGGGTCATCTGCGCATAGAACGCGCCCTCGGGATAGACGATCATGATAGGACCGAGCGCGCACAGTCCAAAGCAGCCCGTCTTGACGACGAGCACGTCGGTGATGCCCAGCTCCTGCAGGGACTGCTCCAGCTGCGCGATGACCTTCATCGAGTGCGAGGACGTGCAGCCCGTACCGCCGCAGACGAGGACCTGCTTTCTGTAGCCCGTCTTGGCGGCGAGTTTTTCGCCCTGCTCGCGCACGACGCGCCTGACGTCGATGAGCGCCTTTTTCTTCTGACGGATGGCGTCAAGTTCCTTGATGGTCATGCCTGTGCCTCCTTTTTGTACCCGTCAAGGATGCCCTTGACCATCTCCGGCGTAAGTTTGCCGTGAACGTCCTCATTGATCATCATGACAGGCGCAAGCCCGCACGCGCCCACGCAGCGGCAGCTGTCGATGGAGAACATGCCATCCTCCGTGCATTCGCCGCACTTGATTCCCAGCTCCTTTTCCACTTCGGCAAGGATCTTATCCGAGCCCTTGACGTAACACGCCGTTCCCAGGCACACGCTTACGCGGTACTTGCCCTTGGGCTTGAGCGAGAACTGGGAGTAGAAGGTGACGACGCCGTACACCTCCGCAAGCGAGATCCCCAGACCCTCCGCGATCGTCTTCTGGACGGGGAGAGGGAGATAGCCGTAAATGCCCTGTGCCTCCTGCAGGATATGCATCAGACACCCGGGGGTTGTGCGGGACTCTTCGATGACAGCCTGAAGCTTCTCCAGCTGTTCGGGCGTGCCGCACGCGCCTTCGCATTCTTTCATAACAATCCTCCTTATCTTGATGCGAGTTTCTCCGCCTTGTTCGGAGAAATCGGCGGAAAACGCAATGACATAAATTGATTATATCACGGACGCAAAAACTTTTCAATAGAATTTGAGAAAATGTAAAAAATTGTCGTTGATTTTTTCAATTTTTTCGCGCGCACGCGCACGCAATATGCCTTAAAAAAGCGTTTGACTTTCCCATGCCCCTGTGTTAGAATAAAAAGCCTGAGAACGAACAACGATATTTACGTTACGAGGTTGAAATTATCATGCATTTCGATCAGAAGAATTTTCTTGCCGACGTGGAGCGCGTGCTCCATGCGGAATACGCCTGCGACATCAAGTCCGCGGGCAAGTATGAACTCTATAATGCAGTTTCCCGCGCGGTGATGGAGGAGGCGTTCGAGGACTGGAACCGCGAAAAGACCTCCGATCGCCGCCGCTGCGGTTATTTTTCGGCGGAGTTCCTGATGGGGCGCGCCATTTACTCCAATCTTTTGAATCTCGGCATTCTGGACGGCGTCAACGAGGCGCTTGCCTCCGTGGGCGAGGACCTCAAGCAGTTTGAGGAGGTCGAGGACGCGGCGCTCGGCAACGGGGGTCTCGGCAGGCTCGCGGCGTGCTATCTGGAGAGCGCGGCGTCCAAGAACATCGCCCTGGACGGCTACGGCATCCGCTACCGCTACGGGCTGTTCCGCCAGACGTTTGTGGACGGCTATCAGCACGAGGAAGGGGACGACTGGCTCAGGTGGGGGGATCCCTGGAGCGTGCGCATCGAGCGCGACGCGGTGCTCGTGAAGTTTGCCGACCAGACGGTCAGGGCAGTTCCCTATGATATGCCCATCTTCGGCTACAAGAACGGCGTCGTCAATACGCTGCGCCTGTGGCAGAGCGAGCCCGTGCAGGCGTTCGACTTTGCTTCCTTCAACGATATGAAGGGCGAAGTCAAGGCGACGGATAACTTCAACGCGACCAAGATCACCGACGTGCTCTATCCCAACGACAACACGATGGTCGGCAAGATCCTGCGCCTTCGTCAGCAGTACTTTATGGTCAGCGCGTCGCTGCAGGATATCGTCAGAAAGTTCAAGGCGACGGGCAAGTCTCTAAAGCAGCTGCCCGAGAAGTGGTGCTTCCAGCTCAACGATACCCACCCCGTCATCGCCATCCCCGAGCTTCTGCGCATCCTGCAGACGGAAGGGCTCACCTTTGACGAGGCGTTCGAGGTCTGCGCCGCTTGCTTCAACTTCACCAACCACACCATCATGGCGGAGGCGCTGGAGAAGTGGGACGCCCTGGCGCTCTCCGATCTTCTGCCCGACGTCTACGAGCAGATCCTCAACTGCCAGAGAAAGCTGGAGGCAGACGGGCTGGATCCGAATGCCTTTTACATCGTGCGCGACAACGTCATTCACATGGCGAACCTCGCGATCTTCGTTTCCTCGCACGTCAACGGCGTCGCAGAGATCCACACCAATATCTTAAAGACGCAGACCTTCAAAAACTGGTACGAGCGCTTCCCGGAAAAGTTTGTCAACATCACCAACGGCATCACGCCCCGCCGCTGGCTGCTTCTCAATAACCCCGAACTTGCGCGCGTCATCGACGGGAAGATCGGCACCGGCTGGCACACCGAGCTCTCCGAGCTCAAAAAGCTCACGCCTTACCTTGCCGAGATTCTGCCCGACTTCAAGCGCATCAAGCACGAAAATAAGGAGAAGCTTGCCGCTTATATCCGCGCGCACGAAGGCGTGGAGGTCTCCCCCGACTTCATCTTTGACGTGCAGGTCAAACGTCTGCACGAATACAAGCGCCAGATGCTCAACGCGCTGAGTGTGCTTTACTTCTACTTCGGCATCAAGGACGGCTCGATTACCGACTTCCCGCCCACGGCGTTCCTGTTCGGCGCAAAGGCGGCGCCCGGCTACTATATGGCAAAGGCGATCATCAAGTTCATCAACGAGATCGCCAACCTTGTCAACAACGATCCCGACGTCCACGACAAGATGAAGGTCGTGTTCATGCAGAATTATAACGTCTCCTATGCGGAAAAGATCGTCTGCGCGGCGGATATCTCCGAGCAGATCTCGATGGCGGGCATGGAGGCATCGGGCACGGGCAACATGAAGTTCATGCTCAACGGCACCGTGACGCTCGGCACGATGGACGGCGCGAACGTGGAGATCTGTGAGGAAGCGGGCAGAGAGAACAACTATATCTTCTGCGCGACGGTGGAAGAGGTCGCGGCGGTCAAGAAGTACTATTGCCCCCGCGAGCAGGTGGAGGGCAATCCCCGCCTCAAGCGCGCGCTGGAGACGCTCATCGACGGCACCTTCCCCGATGAGGCGGGCATGCTGAAAAAGCTGTACGAGAGCATGGTCAGTGGCTATGAGCCGGACAGATATCTCGTCCTGTATGACTTCGCCGACTATGTGCGCGTCAAGGAGCAGCTTCTGCGGGACTATGGCTCGGACGAGTACTTCATGAAGTGTCTTATCAACCTTGCCAATGTGGGCAAGTTCTCGGCGGACCGCTCCGTCACCGACTACGCAAATCTCATCTGGCATCTGAACTGATCATTAGCTGCGCCCGCGCGAGAATTCGCGCGGGCGCTATGCAATCATTAATGTAAAAGCCGCGCCGCTTCGCATTTGTGCGAAGCGGCGCGGCTGCTGTTTTATCGTTTCAGTCGCAAAGGGCGATGACCTCGATCTCGGCAAGCACGTTCTTGGGGAGCGTCCTGACGGCGACGCAGCTTCTGGCGGGCTTGCCCGTGAAGTAACTGCCGTAGACCTCGTTGAACGCCGCAAAGTCTGCCATGTCGGCCAAAAAGCAGGTCGTCTTGACGACTTTTTCCAGAGAGCTTCCCGCTGCCGCGAGCACGGCTTCGAGGTTCTCGCAAATGCGCGTCGTCTGTTCCCTGATGCCGCCTTCGACGACGGCGCCCGTCTCGGGGACGAGTGCGATCTGTCCGGACGTAAAGACCATTCCGTTTGCCTTGACCGCCTGGGAATAGGGTCCGATGGCGGCGGGGGCGAGAGGGGTGTGTACGGTTTGCATATGATACCTCCTGATCAGAGCGTCTCGCAGAGCTTGAAGCCCGCGTCTGTCAACGCCTTTTTGATTTCATTGATCTGTGCGAAGTCGCGCGTCTCCATGTCGATGCGCAGGTAGCAGCCGATGACCTCGCTGCCTGCGTTGGCATGTTCGTGGTGGACGCCGACGACGTTCGCGCCGCACTTTGCA
Source organism: Candidatus Gallimonas intestinigallinarum (assembly GCA_019116405.1). The sequence continues at coordinate 7,196 of DXBS01000001.1, forward strand.
ATGATCTGTGATACGGCGACGAGCTGCCCGGGCTTGTCCAGAAGCTCGATGTTCAGCGTGCACTGTCTGCCGCTCGTCACAAGTCCGCGCGTGATGACGCGGCTCAAGATGGTGACGTCGATATTGCCGCCCGAGACGAGGCAGCACACCTTCTTGCCGTCCAGCTGGGGGAGTTTGCCCGCCATGATGGCGGCAACGGGCGTCGCGCCCGCGCCCTCGGCGACCAGCTTCTCCTTTTCGATGAGTGCGAGGATGGCGGTGCAGATCTCGTCCTCGGTGACGGTGACAACGCCGTCGACGTACTGCTTGCAGTATTGGAAGGTGTGCTCGCCCGGCTGCTTGACGGCGATGCCGTCCGCGATCGTCGAGACGGAGTCAAGACATTCGATCTTGCCGTCTTTGAGCGAGAGAGCCATGCTGGGCGCGCCCGCCGCCTGTACGCCGTACACCTGCACATGGGGTGCAAGGTGCTTGATCGCAAACGCGACGCCTGCGATCAGCCCGCCGCCGCCGATGGGCACGACGACCGCGTCCACGCCCGAAAGCTGGGACAAGATCTCCATGCCGATGGTCGCCTGACCCGCGATGACGTCCTCGTCGTCAAAGGGGTGGATGAAGGTGTAGCCGTACTCCTTTTGCAGCTCGACCGACTTCCGGTATGCGTCGTCATACACGCCGTGCACCAGGCAGATATCCGCCCCGTAGCTGCGTGTCGCCTCCACCTTGGAGATGGGCGCGCCGTCGGGCAGGCAGATGAGCGCCTTGATGCCGTTCTTCTGCGCCGCGAGCGCGACGCCCTGCGCGTGGTTGCCCGCCGAGCAGGCGATGACGCCCCGCGCCTTTTCCTCGGATGAGAGCTGCGAGATCTTATAGTACGCGCCCCTGATCTTGAAGGAGCCCGTCTTTTGCAGGTTCTCTGCCTTGATGAACAGCTCGCAGCGGTCGGTGAGCTTGCTTGTGGGCATGATGTCCGTTTCGTAGAGCGCCTCCTTCAGGACGCTCTGTGCATGTCTGATCTTATCGAGTGTAAGCATTCTGTTCCTCTGAACGCATAGATTGCGTAACAAAAATTATACGCCCATTGCGGGCGTTTGTCAATCATTTGCAGGCCCTGTACCTTTCACGCGGCGAATGGGCGCAATCGGTGTCATGCATTACGCAAGGAAGGGCGCCTCTTCCCGCGGTGTAAAAATATATAGCGGGTATTGACAAATTATGGGGGGGTTATAATAGAGAGGTGCTTCAGACAGAGCGGCGTCACGGTCACGGCTGGAAGAATCGGATTATATGAAAAAACAGGAGAAGGAATATGATCGAATTGCGCAACGTATCAAAGACGTATCGTCCCAAGAAGGGAGTGCCCGTGCAGGCGTTGAAGAACGTCTCCGTCACGTTTCCCGATCGCGGGATGTATTTTATCCTCGGGCGTTCGGGGAGCGGCAAGACGACCGCGTTGTATCTGCTCGGCGGGCTGGACGCGTGCACCGAAGGCGATCTGTTGGTCGACGGGAAATCGACCAAGCACTTTTCGCAGAAAGATTGGGACGCCTATCGGAACCGGGAGGTCGGATTTGTCTTTCAGGACTACAATCTGTTCGAGCGCTTCAGTGTAGAACAGAATGTCTCCCTCGCCTCGGAACTGCAAGGGGAAAAGCGGGATGACGGGCGGGTTGCGCAGGTCCTGCGGGCGGTCGGCATGGAGGTCTACGAAAAGCGCGCGCCCAAAGAGCTTTCGGGCGGTCAGCAACAGCGCGTTGCCGTTGCCCGCGCGCTCATCAAGGACCCTTCCGTCCTGCTTGCGGACGAGCCGACGGGTGCGCTCGACGAAAAGACGGGCGAAGAGCTGTTCGGGCTTCTCAAAGAGCTGTCCAAACAAAAGCTGGTCATCGTCGTCTCGCACGATCGGGATTTTGCCGAAAAATACGGCGACGGGATTCTGGAGTTTGCAGACGGCGAAGTCATCCGCGACACCGTCAGCGGCGCCGCGCCAAACGAGCGCCGCGATCAGGACGGGGAAGCGGCAAAACACACTGTCCGTTCCAAACGGCGGGGGCTGGGGATCGCTTCCCGCCTGCGCCTGTCCGCGAAGGGGCTTCTGCAGCATCCCGTGCGCATGGTCGTCACGATCTTTCTGGCGATGATCTGTTTTGCGCTTGCGGCATTTACCAACAGCGTTTCTTCCTATGATCGGGACGAGGTCATCCTGCGCTCCATGCGGGAGGCGGGCGTCTCCTACATCGGCTTCGGGATCAATACCTCCATTGTGTCGGATAACAGCGGCGGGAGCCCTTATGAATGGGGCCGCTGGACGCTGCAGGACGAAGCAAACTTTATCGAGCGGACGGGCGCGGAGCGGATCGATTATGCGCTCTCCGATTTGCAGGACGAGTATGCGTCGCCCGAAGAGGTCTTTTTTACGGGCGGGCTTCCGCTGAAAGAAGGGATGATGGAGCTGTACGGGCTGCGCCTTCTCGGCGGCAGGCTGCCGGAGATTGTTTCGGGCGATGCACCGCAGGAGGTCGCGATCTCGGAATTTATCTTCCGCAAATTTGTCGAACAGGGGTATGAGGAATACGCGTATCGGACCGATCTTCCCTATGGGGACGGCACGGGTTACGCTCTGACGGGGCGCGTGCTTCCCGTTTCCGGATATGACGATCTGCTCGGGCAGGTGCTGCTCATCGGGGGGCATTGCTATACCGTCGTCGGGATCCTTGACACGGGCTACAACTTTGAACGCTACGGCGACCTCGACGAGAACGACCCCATGTCGGAAGAGCTGCACAAAGAGTCGATCACGGGCGAATTGCTGCAGCTGCACCGCATTGCCTTCCTGTGCGGCGACTACGAGGATCTCTTGTCGTTCGGGCTGGAACATTTTGTTTCCTTTCAGTCCTGGAGGAGCATGACGGGGACAATGGATGGCAATCAGAACGACTGGGTTTCGCTGGACGGCGTCGGATCACACCCCGCCGAGGATCTGACGATCTGGTATCGCGACGGCGCAAGGGAGCTTGGGGAGTCGGATGTGTTGCTTCCGTTGTCTGTTTTGTCGGAATTTGACGATCGTCAGACCCTGAACGAGATACGGACACGGTATATCCGTGAATTCGCAGAGGAACATGCTGCGCAGACCGATCTCAATACGGAGGCTTATATCGATTATATCATTTCGACGGAGTTCGGCGAAAACAACTATCACCCGGGATACAACTTCGCATATTTCGACCGCCTTGCCCTGTTGGAGCTTGCGCAGGACGAGACCGTGTTCGACCGCTTTGAAACCATCACGCTGGATCTGGCGGGACGTGTGTTTGAAGATATGAATATCGTCGGCTATTACGATAATACGCAGTTGCCTGCGCGGGAGGAATGGTCGGCGGTCGTCCTCTGTCAGGAAGAACTGGTGCTCTATATGGACGGGCTGAGCGGTACGGAGCAGTATTCCATGCTGTTTGTGCCGCTCACGGGCGATGATGCGCGCGACGCAAGGCTGCTGAATGACATGATTCTCATGGCGGTCGACGGCGTATCGTACACGACGCTTTCGTTTACGGGCGGCAGGCAGCTGATTTCGGGCAATGTGCAGATCACTTCCGTGCATCGCTCGCATAATCTCCTGCGCACCTTTGCCAATTTGTTTGTCTGGGTTTCGGTCGGATTCGCCGTGTTCGCCTGCGTCATGTTCTTTAACTATATCCATGCCAGCATCACGGGACGGCGGCGGGAGATCGGCATTTTCCGAAGCATGGGAGCAAGTAAGAAGGACGTGTTCCTGCTCTTCTTCGGGGAAAGCATTCTCATCGCGCTGCTGAGTGCGGTGTTCGCGATCGTTCTGTTTGCGGCAGCGGTTGCGGGATTCAATTTCTATATGCAGACTGCGCTTCTCCTTCCCATCACGCTCCTCTCTGTCCAAGCGGTGCAGATCGTCCTGATCGTCGGTCTGAGCGCGGCGGTCGCGCTGCTTGCGACATTTCTTCCCTGCTACATCAATTCGCGGAAAAAGCCCATTGACGTCATCCGCAGTGCGTTTTGAGCGCCTGACAAACAAAAAGACGGCAGCGTGTTGCCGTCTTTTTGCATTATGCAAGGAAATGTTCGAAGATGATGTTGTCGACGTACGGCTTGAGGCGATCCGCTTCCTCCTGCGAGCGCACCGTCCAGGCAAGCTTGGTTTTGGGGTACGACGTCAAAGCGGGCGAGGGGTAGTCCTCGGCGCGGTAGCTTAAAAAGTCCAGCTTTTCTGCCCAGCGGAGGCTCAAATTCCTGACCGCAAACGCCTTGATGCGCCACACGGGCGAGCCGCCGAAGTCGGACTTTTTCATTGCTTCGCCCGAGCCTAAAATGCCGCAGGCGATTTCGGGGCAGAGCTTTTTGTACGCCTGTACATAGGCGGGCTGGAAGGACTGCACGGCGTATTCGCCGGAAAAAGTGCGCATCGCCTCGCGTACGGCGCGTGCCACCGTGTCCGCGGGGACACCGGGCATGTCCTTGATCTCCAGAAGAAGGGGCGCCCGGCCGGAAAGGCAGGCGAGCGCGTCCTGAAAGAGGGGGATGCGCTGCTCGCTCCCCGCAAGGTGCAGCTTGGTAAGTTCGGCGGCGGTACATTCGGCGACGGCGCCCACCTGCCCCGTCATGCGCGCGAGCAGGGCGTCGTGAAAGACGATCAGCTGCCGGTCTTTGGAAAAGTGCACGTCCGTCTCGACGGCATACCCATGCCGTATGGCGTTTTCAAATGCCGCAAGACTGTTTTCGGGATACCTTTCATCGTGCAGGCCGCGGTGCGCGATGGGCGTGTGCGTGAGAAAATCGGGAAGTTTCATGCGTATATTGTAGCAAATCGGCGGAAAGATTTCAATAGCGGTTGCAAAATTTTCATAAATTTTGTATAATATGGGTCGATCAAAAAGGTTTTGGGAGACGGCATGGCAAAAGCAAGCAAGTATCTTCGCAATTTCTGCATCATTGCGCATATCGACCACGGCAAGAGCACGATCGCCGACCGCATCATGGAGCTCACCGGGCAGGTGAGCAAGCGCGACATGGAGGATCAGCTCCTCGATTCCATGGACATCGAGCGCGAGCGCGGCATCACCATCAAGCTCACGCCCGTCAGAATGTACTATAACGCCCTGGACGGGAACGAGTACGAATTCAACCTCATCGATACGCCCGGACATGTGGACTTTACCTATGAAGTCAGCCGTTCGCTCGCCGCATGCGAGGGGGTTTTGGTCGTCGTAGACGCGACGCAGGGCGTGGAGGCGCAGACGCTCGCCAACGTCTACCTGGCGCTCGAAAACGATCTCGAGATCGTTCCCGTCATCAACAAGATCGACTTGCAATCCGCCCGCATCGACGAGTGCAGGAAGGAGATCGAGGACGTCATCGGGCTAGACGCCGAAAACTGCCCCTGCGTCTCCGCGAAGGAAGGCACCAATATCCGCGACATTTTTGAAGCGGTCGTAAAGCAAGTGCCGCCCCCCTCTGGCGATACCGAAGCCCCTTTGAAGGCGCTCGTCTTCGACAGCTACTACGATAACTACAAGGGCGTCATCCTCTTCGTCCGCCTCAAAGACGGCACCTGCAAGGTGGGGGATAAGATCAAGTCTTTCAATTCGGATAAGGTGTACGACGTCACCGAAGTGGGGGCGTTCGCGCCGCACTTACAGCCCAAAGAACGGCTTGCGGCGGGGGAGGTCGGCTATATCGCCGCTTCCATCAAGTCCATCGAGGACGTTGCCGTCGGCGATACGGTGACGTTTGCCGACCGTCCCGCGCCCCAACCGCTCCCCGGCTACAAAAAGGTGCAGCCCGTCGTCTTTTGCGGCATCTATCCCCTCGACGGCAGCAAATTTTTGGACCTCAAAGAGGCGATCTTAAAGCTCAAGCTCAACGACGCTTCGCTCACCTTCGAGCCCGATAATTCGGTGGCGCTTGGCTTCGGCTTCCGCTGCGGCTTTTTGGGGCTTCTGCACA
>DXBS01000131.1 GCA_019116405.1 Candidatus Gallimonas intestinigallinarum
CTGACCATTCTCAGAAGAGAGGAGGGCAAGAAGTACAACGAGCTCTGCCGCCCCGACGAGAACGGCGAGGAGTATATCCCGCCCGTCTATTCCTCCTTCGACGAGGCGCTCATGAGCTATCAGCTCAAGGATGTGCATTGTCAGGACGAAATTTACGTCCGCCGCACCGTGGAGCTGCCCGCGGGCAAGTTCGACGATCTCGAACTTCCCTACGAGCGCATCTATGACAGGGACGCCAACGTTCCCAACAACGGGCTGCGCGGGCATGTCTACGTCACCAGGGACGAGGCGACCGGGCACATGTTCGTCACGGGTATGCTCAAGACGACGGTCGGCAGGATCATCTACAACGACAACATGCCGCAGGATCTGAACTTCGTCCGCCGCGAGAAGCCGAGGACTATTTGAAGCTCGAGCTCTCCACCGAATTTATCGGCGGCGCAAGGGCGATCGGCAAGAAGCACCTCGCGCGCATCGTCGAAGCTTGCTTCAAGACGGGCTATGCGCCCAAGGCGGCGGCCGTTCTGGACGCCATCAAGGAGCGCGGCTACAAGTATTCGACGCTCGCCGCACTCACGACCTCCGTCTTTGATATGAAGATCCCCGCAGAGAAGGACGCAATCGTTCAGAATGCGGAGGAGCAGGTTGCCGGCATCGCAAAGAAGTATGCGCGAGGCCTCCTGCGCGAAGAGGAACGCTACAACGCGGTCATCAAGGTCTGGGACGACGCTACCGATCAGGTCGCAGGGCTTTTGAAGAAGCAGGGCGAAGCGGATAAGTTCAACCCCATCTGGATGATGGCGGACTCGGGCGCCCGCGGTTCCATCGACCAGATCAAGCAGCTTTCGGGCATGCGCGGCCTCATGGTCAACCCGCAGGGTAAAAAGATCGAGGTCCCCGTCAAGTCGTGCTTCAGAAACGGACTCTCCGTTCTTGAGTACTTCATCTCCTCGCACGGCGGCCGTAAAGGTCTTGCAGACACGGCGCTCAAGACGGCAGACTCGGGCTATCTTACCCGCCGTCTCGTCGACGTCTCGCAGGACGTCATCGTCCGCGAGGACGACTGCTGCGCGGGCAAGCGTCCCCGTCCCACCTTCGTCAAGGCGATCACCAACGGCTCGGGCGACATCATCGAATCGCTTGAGGACCGTCTGGCAGGCAGATTCGCCGCCGAAGATATCCTCGACGACGAGGGCACCGTCCTCGTTGCCTGCAACGAGATGATCTCCGAGAACATGGCAAAGACGATTGCGGGCCTTGAGCGCTACAAGACGAGCGGCGTACCCATCCGCTCCATCTTCAATTGCACCACGCGCTACGGCGTGTGCGCAAAGTGCTACGGCAAGGACATGGCGACCACCCTTCCCATCAAGGTGGGCGAGGCGGTCGGCGTCATCGCGGCGCAGTCCATCGGCGAGCCCGGCACCCAGCTCACGATGCGTACCTTCCACACGGGCGGTATCGCAGCGACGGGCGACATTACGCAGGGTCTTCCCCGTGTCGAGGAACTCTTCGAGGCGCGCAAGCCCAAGGGCGTTGCGACCATCTGCGAGTTCGCCGGCATCGCGCAGGTGGACGACAAGGACAACAACCTCAAGCACATCGTCATCGTCGAAGAGGGCACGGGCGTGCCGCTCAAGGACTATGAGCTTCCCTTCAATGCGGAGCTGCTCGTCAAGAACGGCGACAAGGTCGTCCCCGGTACCCAGCTCAACGCAGGTTCGGTCAACCCGCAGGATATCATCCGCGTCGAGGGTGTCAAGGGCGTGCAGGACTATATCCTTCACGAAGTCCAGTCCGTCTACCGTTCGCAGGGCGTCGATATCAACGACAAGCACGTTGAGATCATCGTCCGTCAGATGATCCGCAAGGTCCGCATCGAGAACGCGGGTACCACCGATATGCTGCCCGGTCAGTTCGTCGATATGTTCACCTTCGAGGAGCAGAACGAAAAGACCATCATGGCGGGCGGCGTTCCCGCGACGGCAAAGCGCGTGCTTCTGGGTATTACCAAGGCGGCGCTTGCAACCGACTCCTTCCTGTCGGCAGCCTCCTTCCAGGAGACCTCGCGCGTCCTCACCGAGGCGGCGATCTGCACCAAGCGCGATCCGCTCATCGGTCTGAAGGAGAACGTCATCATCGGTAAGCTCATTCCCGCAGGTACGGGCATGAAGGACTACAAGAACGTCTCCGTGCAGACCACGGGCGGCTATCGCGACGTGATGGCGCCTGCTTCGGAAACGGAAAATGCATAAACATCTCAAGGGACCCGCTGTTTGGCGGGTCCTTTGCTTTATAGCCTTATCCCGTGCGTCCGGCTCGCTGGAGCGGGGTGTTCCGAAGGGACGGAGGGCTGCCTGATCAATCGACTTGAAAACGTCCGCCGTGCGGGCGTTTTTTACTACCAAAAAATTTTTTTGAAAAATTTTGCAGATACTCCAACAAAAGGGGAGGCCCGTACGTTGTATAGGTGAAAGGCGCCCCCCACAAACAAATCAATGGAGGAAAGTATCATGAAAAAGTTTATCGCAATTTGTTCGGCAGTATTGGCAGGTACGGCGCTTCTCGCGTTCGCGGGATGCGACACAGGCTCGGAGCAGGGCAACCTGATCTCGGGCGGACTGGGCGGCGAGGGCACGCAGGTTGAGGCGGGCGCACGTGATGCCTACGGCGTCGGCGCGGTCACAACGGCGGAGCTTCTCTCCGCGCTCGCCCCCGCAGCGGAGGCGGCGCCGCTCTCGCAGGTCACGGAAGGTGGCACGGCGGCACAGCCCACGCAGGAGGAACTGGAGAGCTTCAACGAGTACTTCGTCACGCTCAACACCTTCCTCGGCGGCGAAGGGTTTACGACGACGGTCGTAGAAAATCCCGATGCGGACTATGCCTTCGACTACAAGCTCACCGTCGAAGGGACGCAGCTGGACGGCACCGTCATCTCGCAGGTCATGTACTATTCGGAGGAGAGCGTCGCCGTCCGTCCCGACGATGACGACAACGAGCGCGTGGAGGCGTACCGCCTGACGGGCGTTGTCATCCTCGACGGCGTCTCCTACGAAATGGGCGGCTACCGCAGCGTGGAGACGGAGGAGGAGCGCGATGAGACGGAAGTCAGCGAGGAGCTGTGGATCCGCGCGTCGCACCCCACCGAAACGGGCACCTATGTGCAGATGAATCTGGAGACGGGCACGGAAGAGGAGCACGGCGAGACGGAGACCGAGCGCGAATATGTGTACAGCATCTACCGCGGCGGCAGCCTTGTCGAGCGCGCGAGCGTCGATTTTGAGACGGAGTACGAGAACGGCAGGACGGAGACGGAGTACGAGCTGGGCATCCTTAGAAACGGTGAGCGCACCACCTATGAGGTCGAGCGTGCGGAGCGCGCGAACGGCACCGTCACCATCGGCGTCAACTATCGCCTCGCAAGCGGCGAGCGCGGCAGTTTTGTGATCACGCAGACCGCGGACGGGCTCAGCTATGCCTTCGACGACGGCGGTCGCATCGATTTCGACGACGACCGTGACGATTGGGATGATTGGGACGACTGATCGCGGCTGATCGCGGGAAGCATGGAAGCCGGCGCCCTCTTGACAGAGGGCGCCAAAACCTGATATAATCAAGCGACGGGAGGAAAAGCATGTCGCTCGATCAAGCCATGACAAGACTGGCGGCGGGAGAGAAGGCCGCCTTCGATGAGATCTACCGCGCAACGCGCAGGACGGTCTACTATATCGCGCTCTCCTATGTGCGCGAACGCATGCTCGCCGAGGACGTCATGCAGACGACCTACTTAAAGGTGCTGGGAAATGCGTCGCGCTACAAAAAGGGGACGAATGCGAACGCATGGATCGCGCGCATCGCCCGCAACGAGGCGATCGACCTTCTGCGCCGCCGCTCGCGCGAGCTTTCGGTGGACGAGCGGGAGAATCCGCTCCCCTTCGGCACGCAGGACGTGGACGACTATGGGCTTCTTATCGACCTTGCGCGGCGCATCTTAAAACAGGAGGAATTCTCCGTTCTGATGCTCGCGGCGACGGAGGGCTACAAGCGGCGGGAGATCGCGCAGATGCTCTCCATGCCGCTGCCCACAGTTTCATGGCACTATACGCGTGCGGTCAAAAAGTTGCAGCACGCGCTTCAGGAGGAAAAGCGCGAACAGAGAACAGGAGGCGGGATCGTGCAAAGAGGGGAACTGGAACGCGAACTCCGCCGCGAGGCGGAAGAACATACGCCCGACGTGTACGAGCGGGTGGTCACGGCGCAGCCCGACGGCAAGGCGGGCGAGGTCGTCGCGGCAGCGCGTCCGCGCAGGTCGCTGATCATCGCTGCATGCGCCCTTGCTGCCGTTTTTCTCGTGCTCGTCTGCCTGCTGCCCGTCCTGCTTGCGGGCGGCGGCGCGGCGGGGCTCTCGGGCAACTTGTACATCAGCATCAACCCTGCGGTGGAGTTTATCGTGGAGGAGGACCGCGTCATCAGCGTGCGGGCGCTCAATCGGGACGCGGCGCTTCTCCTTAGCGGCGAGGACTTCACGGGGCTCTCGCCCGAGGACGCGGGCGAAAAATTTGTACAGCTCTCTGAAAACAAGCATCTCATCACGGCAGAGGGCGTGGGCGTGACGGCGACGGGCGAGGACGCTGCGGCGCTCGAACAGCGCGTGCGCGACCGGCTTGCGGGCAGCACGCAGAATTATGCGGTGCACGATATGTCCCAGAGCGATCTGGATGCGCTCATCGCCGCCTATGACGAGCAGGCGATGGGGGACTTCGAGGACTATCTGGAGCGCGAACTTTCCCACCTGCGCACCGACTTTGCCGAACGCGTGCACACGCTCATGGAGAGCTATTCTGCCGATCTTGACGCGGTGTTTGCGGGCAGCATGACGCAGGCGGCGTTCAATGAGAAATACCTCTACCTCGGCGAGGACTGCATCTTTGATGACGGCGATGAAACGCAGCGCGAACTTTCGGAGAACTTTGCAGAGCTCAAGCGCGAGATCGAGCGCTACGGGGACGACTACATCTTCGAAGAATTATTTGATGAGTTCATCGAGGCGGTCGAGGAGTTGTATGAATCGGACGTCGAACAGGGCGGCGACGACGGCAACGATGACAGCGACGACGATAATGATGATGACGACGATGACGACGATGGCGATGACGACGATGACGACGATGACGACGATGATGATGACGACGATCGCCGTCGGGACAGAGACAGGTGACAAAAAACGGGCGCAGCGCCCGTTTTTTTGTGTGCGGAAGCGTCTGTCGCTTGACAGACGGCGCCGCCTGTGCTACTATATTTAGAAAATAATCGAAATACGGAGGGGGATATGCCAAAAACAGCAAAGCAGGACATCTGGGGCGCGCTCGCGGATGGTACGCGGCGGGAGATCTTGTTGCTGCTCAGGTCCCGCCCGCACACGGCGGGGGAACTTGCCGATCAGTTCGAGCTGACTGCGGCGACCGTCTCCCATCACCTCGCCGTGCTGCGGGCAAGCGGACTGGTGCATGTCGAGCGGCGCGCGCAGACGCTCATCTATTCGCTCGCTGCGGAGGGCTTTGGGGAGGTCTCCGCCTATCTGAAGCTGTTTGCGCGCGGCAGGCGCAAATGACATATCCGCGTTTGCGCGGGAATAAGATAAAACGCTTGACTTCCGCCGCGCGTATGATATAATAGGAGTATATACAGTAGGGTATATACACATCCATTGAGGGAGTAGCAGACGCTTTTGCGTAGCAAGTCAACATACTGACTTCGGTCTGGCTTGCTTTTGATTGCGAGACTCATGACGGTTTTTTTGCCGTACATGCAGTCTGCTCCGAACAAGATCGCGTACGGCAGGCAATGCCGTACTTTTTTTTGCCTTCGGAGGGATTTATGGACGTTTATTTCTATCTCAACGCGATCGGGTTTGGCATAGGATTGGCGATGGACGCCTTTTCCGTTTCCATGGCAAACGGGCTGAACGAGCCGCGCATGAAGACGGGCAAGGCGGCTGGCATTGCGGGCGTGTTCGCCTTTTTCCAGATCATCATGCCCCTTTTAGGGTGGTTCTGCGTCCACACGATCGCCTCAGCTTTCGAGGCGTTCCGCCCCGCCATCCCCTGGATCGCGCTCATCCTGCTCGCCTTCATCGGCGGGAAGATGCTCTTTGAGGGCATCCGCAACAAGGGGGAGGCGGAAAAGACCGCCGTCGGCATCGGCGCGCTCTTCCTGCAGGGCATCGCGACCTCCATCGACGCCCTGTCTGTCGGCTTTACCATCGCCGATTTCACCTTTTTGATGGCGCTCACGGAGTGTCTCATCATCGGCTGCGTGACCTTCCTCCTGTGCTTTGCGGGCGTGTTCATCGGCAAAAAGTTCGGCACCAGGCTCGCGGGCAAGGCGAGTATTTTGGGCGGCGTCATCCTCATTCTTATCGGGCTGGAGATTTTTCTCACGGGCATTCTCGGCTGAGTTTTTTACATACGTCCGCGAAAATTCGTACATAGAGTATTCCGCCGCGGGGCGCGCTGAGATCAGCGCGCCCCGCGGCGGATATATTTTTTCCGATTTTCTTTTGAAAAAGTATTCCCTTACGGCAAAAAATATGGTATGATGGGTATTATCCATGCGAGGAGGGAAGCGATGTCGGAGAAACTGACGCTCAAAGAACGGCTTGATCCGAAAAAGCACGCCGATAAGGCGTGGTATCTTGCGCTCCTCGATCAGGAGGCGCAGTTCGCCTACGAGCGGGATCATCTCGACGCGGTGCTCAGAATGCTCAAGGTGTTCTATATCCTGCGCTATCGCAGGCAAATCGCGCAGCTGCGGGAGGAGTGCGAAGAACTCCGCCAAAAGGAGCACTACAGCGCCGAGGACTTCTGCACCCTGCAGGAAAAGAAGGCGGAGATTGCAGAGAATACCCGCCGTATGAATGAATACAAGCCCTATTTTTCCGAGCCCTACTTTGCGCGCATGGACGTCGTGGACGACAAGGAGGGCTACAACAGCTACTATATCGGCAAGAAGGGGGACGTCAATTTAGAGATTGTGGACTGGCGCGCCCCGCTCGCCGTCAGGTACTACCAGAAGAGCCGCGTCACTTTCACGATCAACGAGTACGAGTACCGCACCGTGCTGCGCCGCGCGCTCTCCGTCAAAAACGGCAGAGTGCTGGATTTCAAGAACGAGTACCTCTCCGTCGGCGACGTCTTAACGCCCGAGGAGATCGGCGGCAGGGACGAGGAGATCCTGTTCGATCCGTACCTGCGAAGCATCATTCAGAGCCGCAAGGACGACGTCAAAGTCCGCGATATCATCCGCACCATTCAGGAACAGCAGTTCGACAT
>DXBS01000132.1 GCA_019116405.1 Candidatus Gallimonas intestinigallinarum
ACATGCCCTGATGATATCATGCATGCGCTGTCATATCGTCGGAGATCGGGGTATTATTTCACATATTTTGGGGAAAACATGTCATGCGGCGCGAAAGGGCGCCGAATACGTCGTGACAGGGGCGTGAAAAGTTCGTAACCTTGCAGAAATTACAAAAAACGGCATGAAATCGCTTTGAGATTTTGGAAAAATATTGTAAAATAGTCAAGTTGAATAAAAAGGCGCGCCCGCGCGCGTGAAAAGGCGCGGACGCAAACGGAGCAATAACATGGGTCTGATTCGTTATCTGATGAGCGGCGACAGCCGCAGAAGTCTGAAAAAACTGGATAAAACGGCGTCCGCCGTCGAAGCACTCGCGCCCAAATATGCCGCGATGTCCGATGAGGAACTCAAGGCGCAGACGGGCATCCTCAAGGGACGGCTCGCCAAGGGCGAGACGCTGGAAGATATCCTCTGCGACGCCTTCGCGGCTCTCAGGGAGGCGAGCGGCCGTGTGCTCGGCATGCGCCACTTCCATGTGCAGATCGTCGGCGGCATCTGTCTCTTTCAGGGACGCGTTGCCGAGATGAAGACGGGCGAAGGTAAGACGCTCGTCGCAACCCTTCCCGCCTATCTGGAGGCGCTCGCTGGCAAGGGCGTGCATATTGTCACGGTCAACGACTACCTCGCCCGCCGCGATGCAGAGTGGATGGGCAAGGTCCACAAGTTCATGGGGCTGACCGTCGGCGTCGTCGTGCCCGGCATGAACGATGAGCAGAAGCGTGCCGCATATCAGTGCGATATCACCTACGGCACCAACAACGAGTTCGGCTTCGACTACCTGCGCGACAACCTCAAGAACGACCTGAAGCTCATGGTTCAGCGCGAGCTGAACTTTGCCATCGTCGACGAGGTCGACTCCATCCTCATCGATGAAGCGCGTACGCCCCTCATCATTTCGGGCAAGGGCGAGCAGTCGAGCGAGCTGTATCAGCGCGTGGATAAGTTCGTCAGAACGCTTTCGGGCGGTTTTGACGACGAACTCAAGGACGCAGAGGAGACCTCGCGCAGAAAGCACGTTCCGACCGCGCAGAAGGTCGCCGCGGCAGAAGCGCTGCAGTGGGACTTTGTCATCGAGCGCAAGGAGCGTCAGGTGCGGCTTACCGAGTACGGCGCAGAGAAGGCGGAAAAGTACTTCGGCGTCGAGAGCATTGCGGACGTCGCGAACGCCACGCTCAACCACCATATCCAGCAGGCGTTAAAGGCGCATCATATTTTCCACCTCAACGAGCAGTATATTATCAAGGACGGCGAGATCGTCATCGTCGATGAGTTCACGGGGCGTCTCATGGAGGGCAGGCGGTATTCCGACGGTCTGCATCAGGCGATTGAGGCGAAGGAGGGCGTGCGCGTCCGCGAGGAGAACAAGACCTACGCGACCATCACCTTCCAGAACTATTTCCGTCTCTATAAGAAGCTCTCGGGTATGACGGGTACGGCAAAGACGGAGGAGGGTGAATTCCGCACGATCTACTCGCTGGACGTCATCGAGATCCCCACCAACAAGCCCGTGCGCCGCATCGATATGCACGATCGCATCTTCTCTACCGTGGAGGGCAAGAAGAAGGCAATCGTCCGCGAGATCGTGGAACGGCATGAAAAAGGGCAGCCCATCCTTGTGGGTACGGTGTCCGTCGAGAAGTCGGAAGAGATTTCCAGACTGCTCATCCGCAACGGCGTCAAGCACAACATTCTCAATGCGAAGAACCACGAGCGTGAGGCGGAGATCGTCGCGCAGGCGGGTCGCTTCGGCTCGGTCACGATCGCGACCAACATGGCGGGCCGCGGTACCGATATCCTCTTGGGCGGCAACCCCGAGTATCTTGCCAAGAAGCGGCTGCGCGAGGAGGGCGTGGAGCACGACGTAATCGAGCGCGCGACTTCCTTTGTCGATTTGGGCGACGATCAGGAGGCGATCGACGTCCGCGAACGCTACAATGCGCTCTATAAGTCCTACAAGGAGCAGACGGACGCCGAGAAGAAGAAAGTCATCGAGGCGGGCGGTCTTTGCATCATCGGCACCGAGCGGCATGAGTCCCGCCGTATCGACAACCAGCTGCGCGGCCGTTCCGGCCGTCAGGGCGACGTCGGTGCGTCCGTGTTCTTCATTTCGCTCGAGGACGATCTGATGCAGCGCTTCGGCGGCGATCGGATGAAGCACATCTACGAGCGCAGCAAAATGCAGGATGACGAATGCCTGGAGTCCAAGGTGCTCACCAACCTCATCGAGTACGCGCAAAAGCAGATCGAGGGCAGGAACTTCGCCATCCGTAAGAACGTCCTGCAGTACGACGACGTCATGAACAAGCAGCGTATGATCATGTATGCAGAGCGCATGCGCGTCATCCGCGGCGAAAACGTGCACGAGCAGGTGCTCAAGTATATTCCCGGCTATGTGGAGGGCATCCTCAAGGAGACGGTGAATATCGAGGACTCTCCCGAAAAGTGGAGCGAGACCGATCTGAATACGGCGCTCGAGCGCTATCTCCTGCCCGAGGGGACAAACTACGTCACTCGCGAGAAGCTGGGGAAATGGGACTACGACGTCGCGCTCAAGCGCATCACGGACAAGACGACCAAGTGCTACGAAGAAAAGATCGCGCGCATTCAGGCGGAGATGCCCGGCGTAGACTTCGGCAAGGTCGAGCGCGATATCCTGCTCTCCTACGTCAACAGCAACTGGATCGATCATATCGATGCGATGGATCAGCTGCGCAAGGGCATCGGGCTTCGCTCGTACGGTCAGTCCGATCCCGTTATCGCCTACAAGCAGGAAGGCTTCGCCATGTTCGACGAGATGGTCGAGCGCATTCAGGAGCGTACCATCCGCTTCCTTTTAAAGTGCCAGATCAAGGCGCAGCCCCGTCCCGTGCAACGCATCTTCCCTTCTGCGAACCGTCCCGCACAGCTCGCGCAGCAGCCTGCCGGGGTACAGCAGAACACGCAGCCTGCGCAGCAACCCGCCGCACAGCCCGTTCAGCAGGCGACGCAGTCCGCTGCGCAGCCCGCACAGGCGCAGCAGGCAGAGCAGGTGGAGACGGTGGGCGCAGAGGCGCTTCCAAAGGCGGTGGACGTCGATTCCCTGCGCACTTCGGGGGACGTGAAGTTCAACCCCGCAACCATCAAAAAGGATAAGAAGGTCGGCCCCAACGATCCCTGTCCCTGCGGCAGCGGATTGAAGTACAAGAAGTGCCACGGCAGACCCTATTGATATTCAAGGAAAACTATGTTCAAAGCAGATGATTACAGATTGCGGATCAAGTCGCTCGAGGAGACGCTCGGCGAGGCCAAGTACGCCCTCGATATCGACAACCGCTATGCACAACTAAAAGAGCTCAAGGCGGAGCAGGAAAAGCCGGAAGTCTGGCAGGATTTGGAGCGCTCGGCAAAGATCGGGCGTGAGATTTCCTCCACGGAGAACAAGATCGCAGCATACGAAAAGGGCAGAAAGGCGCTCGACGACGCGATGGAGATCATCGACCTCATCGAGGAGACGGGGGAAGAGGATCTCGTCGGCGAGTTGGACGGCATGATGTCGGCGGCGGAGAAGGACATCGAGGAGATGCGCATCCGCGCGCTGCTGCGCGGCAAGTATGACGGTTCCAACGCCCTCATGTCCCTCCATGCAGGCGCAGGCGGCACGGAGGCGTGCGACTGGTGCCAGATGCTCTATCGCATGTACTGTCGCTACGCCGAAAAGAACGGCTACAAGGTCACCGAGATCGACCGTTTGCCCGGC
Organism: Candidatus Gallimonas intestinigallinarum; assembly: GCA_019116405.1. The sequence continues at coordinate 3,779 of DXBS01000132.1, forward strand.
GATTCCGCGGGGCTCAAGTCGGTGGACTTCAAGGTGGAGGGGGAGAACGCCTACGGCTACTTAAAGGCGGAGATCGGCGTGCATCGCCTCGTGCGCATTTCTCCCTTTGATGCGAACAAGCGCCGTCAGACCTCTTTTGCCTCGGTCGAGGTCATGCCCGAAGTCGACGACGACGGCGAGATCGAGATCAAGGATGAGGATATCCGCATCGACGTCTACCGCTCCTCGGGTGCGGGCGGACAGAAAGTCAACAAGACGGAGACCGCCATTCGCATCACGCACTTCCCGACGGGCATCGTCGTGACCTGTCAGAACGAGCGCAGCCAGCTGCAGAACAAGGAAATGGCGTTCAAGTACCTGCGCAGCAGGCTTCTTGAGAAGCAGCTCGAACAGCGCATGCAGGAAGAGGCGGCATTGAAGGGCGAGACCAAGAAGATCGAATGGGGCTCGCAGATCCGCTCCTATGTGTTCTGCCCCTATACGCTCGTCAAAGATCACAGAACGAGCTATGAGATGGGCGACGTGCAGGCGGTCATGGACGGCGACATTCAGGGATTTATCATCGACTATCTCAAAAAATCGTAATAACAATTCAAACTTTTCTTTCGGTCGAAAGAAAAGTTTGAATTTTTTAAGGAAAAAATGAAGCAAGATCCACTTATTTTAGGAATCGAGTCCTCCTGCGATGAGACGGCGGCTGCCGTCATACGCGGACGGGAGCTGTTATCGGACGAGATCGCGTCCTCGGCGGCGACGCAGGCAAAGTACGGCGGCGTTGTACCCGAGATCGCCTCGCGCGCCCATGCGGAGGCGGTGGACGAGGTCGTTGCGCGCGCCCTCAAGGCGGCAAACGTCCAAAAACAGCAACTGGACGCCGTCGCCGTGACCTACGGCGCGGGGCTGTTGGGCGCGCTCCTCGTCGGGCTGTCCTTTGCCAAGGGGTTTGCATACGGACTGAATATCCCGCTCATCGGCGTCGACCATATCCGCGGGCACCTTGCCGCGGCGTATCTGGAGGATACAACGCTCGAGCCGCCCTTTATCACCCTGCTTGCCAGCGGCGGGCACACCGCCATTCTGTACGCGGAGCGCGCGGACAAATTCCGCGTTCTCGGCGGTACGCTGGACGATGCGGCAGGGGAGGCATTCGATAAAGTTGCGCGCGTTCTGGGGCTTCCTTACCCCGGCGGCCCGCACGTTGAAGCGCTCGCGCGGGAAGGCAGTCCCGTCGTCCCGATGCACAAGATGCTCAAGGGTATGGGCGGGTATGATTTTTCCTACAGCGGCTTAAAGACGGCGGTCATCAACTATGTGCATACAAAAGAACAGAGAGGCGAAGAGTGGAGCAGGGCGGACGTCGCGGCGTCCTTTCAGAGCGCGGCGCTCGATATCCTGGTGCAAAAGACCATCGAGGGCGCGCACGAGACGGGCGCAAAGGTGGTCACGGCGGGCGGCGGCGTCGCGGCAAACGGGCACCTGCGGGAAAAGCTGACAAAGGCATGCGCGGAAGCGGGCTTGAAACTCGTGCTTCCCGTCAAAAAGCACTGCACGGACAATGCCGCGATGATCGCTTCCGAGGGGCTTGTGCAATACCGCCTCGGGCACTTCTCGCCCATGAGCCTGAATGCCGAGGCGAGCATTCCCCTGCGGCACAGCCTCTGAGCAGCACCATTTTTAACCGATACGGGCGGCGATGCAAGCCGCCTTTTTGTATATCTTTTCCAAAGATGCGCAAACTGCCGCTGATATGGAACAGAGGATCGTATTTGAAAGACAGCCGCGCATTGTCGCCGTGAGCACAATTGCGGGGACAAAGGAGTGCGAGGGGATCGTCGGGCGGTATGTCGAAACGGCGCTTGCGGACGACATGTTCGGCGAGAGCACCTACGAAAAGGCGGAGTGCAAGATGCTCTCGCACGTCATTGACGGGGCGATTTCCAACGCGCATCTCGCGCGCAATGAAATCGACCTCATCGTCTCGGGCGATCTGCTCAATCAGATCATTTCGGCAAGCTTTGCGGCACGCGATTTCTCCGTTCCCTTTCTCGGTGTGTACGGCGCCTGTTCGACGATGGCAGAGAGCCTCGCCCTTGCGGCGGCGTTCGTGGACGGCGGGTATTTTCGCCGTGTCGTGGCGGCGACGGGCAGCCATTTCGCCTCGGCAGAGCGGCAGTACCGCTATCCGCTGGAGCTGGGCTGTACCCGTCCGCCGCAGTCGCAGTGGACGGTGACGGGCGCGGGCGCTTCGCTCGTCGCGGGCGAGGGCGACGGCATCCGCATCACATCTGCGACGATTGGGAAGGTCGTTGACTACGGCATCACGGACGTCAACAACATGGGCGCGGCGATGGCGCCTGCCGCGGCAGACACCATTCTCACGCACTTCCGCGAGACGGGGGAGGAGCCGGACGCGTACGATCTCATCGTCACGGGCGATCTGGGCGCGCTCGGCAGCCGCATCCTCAAAGATCTGACGTGGGAAAAGGGGCTAGATATCGGCGACAATCACATCGACTGCGGCGAGATCGTGTACAATGTCTTAGAGGACGAGTTTCAGGGCGGGAGCGGCGCGGGCTGCTCGGCGATCGTACTCAACTCCTACCTGCACGCCAAGATGATGGCGGGGGAGTTTCATCGCATCCTGTTTCTTGCGACGGGCGCGCTTCTTTCCACCGTCTCATCGGGACAGGGGGAGAGCATCCCGTGCATTGCGCACGCGGTCACTTTGGAAAAATAGGGGGAGAGTATGGAGTTACTGGAGATCTTGTATGCCTTCTTCAAGGCGTTTCTGGTGGGCGGACTCATCTGCGCCGTTGCGCAGGTCGTCATCAACTTTACTGACCTGACGGCGGGAAAGATCCTCGTCATCTTCATGCTGGCGGGCATCGTGCTGACGGCGTTCGGGGTATATCAGCCCCTCGTCGAGTGGGCGGGCGCGGGGGCGACTGTCCCCATTTCGGGCTTTGGATATCTGCTCGCGAGCGGTGCAATGAAGGGTGCGCAGGAAGGGCTGTTTCAGGCGCTCACGGGTTCGCTCTCGGCGGCTAGCGCGGGCGTCTCGGCGGCGGTTGTCTTTTCCTTTCTTGCCTCGCTCGTGTTCCGCTCGCACACCAAACACAACTGACAAATATGATAAGGGACGGGCAACCGTCCTTTTCTATTGCCTTTTTCGAGGAAATCTGCTATACTAAGTGCGATTTTACCAAGGAGGGCAGCATGAAAAGGCATTTGGCGATCTGTGCAGTTGCATCGTCTGTTTTGCTGCTGCTCTCCGCCTGTTCGGGCGCGCAGCTTGCCAATATCGACGAATTCGGCATCTTCGGTACGCAGGCGCGCTGGGTGTATGTGCCCGTGGATGCGCAGCGGGAGGCGCAGATCGGGGAGGAGATCGGACAGATCGCGCACGAGATCGACGCAAGCCTCGCCGTCTCCTCAGAGGAGAGTTTTATTGCGCGCTTCAATGCGGCAGATGCGGGAGAGACGGTCGAGATCGACTCTGTGACCTATCAGGCGCTCCTTGCCGCGAAGTCGGTCTATGCGGAAACGGACGGCGCGTATAACCCCGCAACGGGGCTGCTTGTCGATCTGTGGGGGTTTTCTCCCCGTCACATGGCGGTGGACTATGTCCCGACTATGCCGTATGACCGTGCGGAGCCCGAACTGCAAATGCCGGACGAGACCTATCTTGCGCTGTTCTCCGATGCCGCGCTCAATGACTTCGGCGCGGTGGAAGTGTACGCGGAGAACGGAAGGTTTTACGCGACAAAGCCGGAAAACGCCTATGTCGAGGCGGACGGCGTGCGCTACACCATGCAGCTCAACCTAGGCGGGATCGGCAAGGGATATTGTGTGGACGAGGTCCGCGCCCACCTGCTTTCGCAGGGGCAGACGCAGGGATATTATACGCTGGGCGGGAGCAGTATGGCGCTGTTCTCCGATCCCATGACCGATGACGGCGTCTGGGAAGTTTCGCTGAATGCCCCGCGCGAACAGTTTGGGGAGAGCTATGCCGCGCTGCGCGTCCGTGATACCGTTCTTTCGGTGAGCGGCGACGATGAGCAATTCTATATGATCGACGGCGTGCGGTATAGTCATATCATCGATCCCGAGACGGGCATTCCCGTCGGCGGGGGCAGTCATGTCGTTTGCGCGACCATCGTCGGCGGCAGTGCGGCGGAGGGGGATGCGCGCGCCACAGCGATCGTCACGATGGAACTTTCCGAGGCGCTGGATTACGCCCGTTCGCATGCGGATGCGTTCGGCACGGTCTTTCTCTGGTACGACGCCGCTGCGGATGCATACACGGTGTACTCCAACGTGGGCGACGCGCTCCTGATGCACGCGGAAGGGCTGTCCGTCGAGGTGATCGCATGAACCGCACCCGTCAGATCAGGGAGCACAAGCCGTATGCGCGCGGCGATCTCATCGTCTATGTTCTGATTGTGGCGCTGATCGTTGCGCTGTTCTGCATCTATTTAGGCAGACAGGCGCAGGAGGCGGATGGGATCACGGTAGAGGTGCATGGCGAGGTCGTCTATCGCTATGAATTCGGCAGCGGCGGCACGATCTCCGCGGGCTGGGAGGATCGTGTTTCAGAGGAGCGCGGCGACGTCCTGCAAGTTCGTATCGAGACGGCGTCGGGACATAACGTCATCGCGATCGACGAGGCGGCGCGGACGGTGCGCATACAGGATGCCGACTGCAGCCGCCAAAAGGACTGCACGCACATGCAGGCGATCGGCGAGGGGGGAGATGTGATCGTGTGCATCCCGCATGGTCTTACCGTGACTTCGTTGCAGGGCGAGGATCTGTCCCGTCCCGAAATCGGATAAAATGTGCAGGATTTCCCCCCAAAGGGTGGGGATATCGACACAGAAAAGGCGTCCGAACATAAGTTTTGAAAAAAGTTATCCACATTTTATCCCCAATTTTAGCCTCAGAATGCACATTTCGACAAAATAATCCACAAAACGTCAAAAAAATTCCCTCATGTTATCCCCAGTCGGAAAATTTGTGTGGATAACGCAAAAAGTGGGAAAAAATTGTTGACAAAAGTTTTCAGAATAGGTATAATATCGTAGTGTTCTGATGCAGGACGCGCACCGTTAGCTAAGCTGGATATAGCGTCGGTCTACGGAACCGAAGGCCAGGAGTTCGAATCTCTTACGGTGCACCAAAAGGGTATAATCCGAACTTTTTACTCATAACGGGTGATTGGTTCGGATTTACTTTTTTATTTTCAGAATTAGAATAAAACACAAGGGCTTGCGGAAACTTCCGCAAGCCCTTTCAGTTTGACGTGTTCTTAAAACGCTGATTTTCCCGTTTATCTTGACTTCCTCGAATTTTATGATATAATAACATTAACAAATTTAAGGGAGAGAAAGATGAAAAGAAAGTGTTGCATAATAAATGCAATATTGGCATTTGCTGCTTTTTGCATTATGTTCGGAGATGTTTGCTTTGTTTGGGGCGAATCCGCAGCAAACTCAAAAGAAATGTCCGGCGGGATACTTTTAAGCGTGTATTACCTGATTTTGCTGATCATTGCAACCGCTCTTGTTCATAGCAGTTATTATTCCGTCAAACCGTTGATTTTCGGCTCTGTTTTTTCTTCCGCGTTTATCATTATCGTTTGGCTTATCGGCTTAATTTCCTGGCCTACCCGTAAAGCACAGGGAAACGAGTTTATATCGGACGGTCCTGTAGCCGTGGCGGTTTTTATCATCATAACAGTGCTTTCGTTGCTCATGTCTGCGATCTATCTTTTTGCCTCGTTGAAAAAAGATAAAGCGCCGCAAACGAGTTATAACAAGTGAGGGAAAATGTAATGAGTAAAAAAATTAAAAGAAAGGTTATTGTAAGTGTAGTCAGTCTGATTATTATTTTTGTCTTATCTATGATGATTTCAGGATATTTTGAGATAATCAATAAGTGGATCCCTATTATTGAGGATGGATACATTATCATCGCTGAAATTTATGATTTCTTCTTGGTTGCATGTTTTATCATTATTGCTTTTATTATTTTTCTTAATTTCATCATCTGGTTCTATGAAAAATTATTTAAAGACTGATTGGCATAGTCAGAGTCAAGTATAAGCATGTATAAGTAAAACAAAGTTAAAGGGCTTGCGGGATATCCGCAAGCCCTTTTGCCGTTGTTCAAGGTTTATGATATTCGGCTCAACCTTTCTGAAATTCACATATTATCTTATTTTTTCAGAATCCGCCTCTTTATTGCGGATCTTTTCAAATACCGTCTATGCGGTCTGTCCTTATGTATTCAACAGGACTCTTTCTTATTCAATTTTGTATTAAGTTGTCGTTTTTGTCTTTCTGCCTTCCATTCTTCAAACTCTCTTTTTCCTTCTTCCGTTTCAAAGAGCGATTGAATGGCGGGCAGCAATGCTCTTGCGAGCGAGTCAATCTCATAATCCGGTATACCTGTGGTGTTCTTTTTCTTCCTCGACATTTTTTCCCGATAACATTTTCTCCTTTTCAGCGATTATTCAGTTGTGGTCAAAGCAATGAAATTGCAAGTACAATCGTCTGCACAACAAGTAATGCAGGCGTCAGCCACAGCAGGAATTTGCGAACCCCGCTCTCGAAACGGATATTCTCCCTTAACTGTTCCATTTCTTTTTCGGTTTTTCGGATTTCTTCCTGCGTTTTGGATAATGTTTCCCGCACGTTGATAATCATTTCCGCTTTCATATCATTTACAGAAGTCGAAACCGCCTTTTTGACTTGTATTCCGATGCTCTCGTTGAGTTTCTCTGTTTTCGCGGTTTCCGTTTTGATTTCCCGTACCGCTTTGTCCACGGTTGTTGTCAGATCGTACTCCGTCACCGCCATATCCGCCCGCATTTCCTCGATGAGCTTGTTCTGCGTCTCGATCAATTTGTTGCATTTCTCGTTCGATATCGCCAACGCTTCTTTGAGCAAATCGGTTTTGATATGTTGTCTGTCCTGTTCGTTCATTTCCTGCAACATCGTAAGCGGTGTTGCCGTTTGTCCTGTTTCCATGTTTTTCAATGACATTTAATACCTCGCTTTTTGTATAATTTTGTCCGAGTTTCAGCCCTCGAATAGCTTTTTTCTTTTCGGGGTGAAGGTAGGAGTATTCCGTCTTGCTCCTCGTAACGCTTACCCCGTATTTTGCAAGATGAGCTATAAACTCGCACTCGCTGGTTGCCGTGCGTTTTCCTTCTTCAATGACTTCCCGCAAATCTTCCTTCCAACTTGTTCCGCCTTTCAGAATGATATGCGTTTCTTCTGCGGTTCGTTTGTTTTGCGCATTCTTTCGGAAATCCAATGCTGAAAGCCTGAACTTTCTTCCGATCTCGTTTGCCATATCTTTGAGTTTGGTATATTTGCTTTCCGTAAACCGTAATTTTCTTCCTGTAAGCGGGTGAACGGCATTAACAACGATATGAGCGTGAACGGTCTTTGTGTCTGTATGCGTTGCAATCACACACTCACAATCGGGGAAGGCTTTTTCCGCATAGGCTTTGGCATACTCTTGTACCATAAACGGATCGGCATGGTCTGCACGATCGGGGGAGAGTTTGAAATGATAATACTTTCTCTCGTTGTATTCCGTATATCTCCCGAACCTCGCCGCCGTTTCTTTGAACTGAGCAGAATAGTCCTCGTCTATGAAAAGGTTTTGCACGTCGATGTATTTCGCCTTATCCTTACGGGTAATGTAGCCGATTGCCATATCCGGCATGGCTTTGCCTGCCGTACCTTTCAAAAGCGGCATTTCAGTTCCCTCCGATAACGGAGAGCAATGCGCGATACGCTCTCTTACACTCT
>DXBS01000133.1 GCA_019116405.1 Candidatus Gallimonas intestinigallinarum
GATCATTGTCTCCGAGGAGACGGGCATCGTCTCCTACGTCAAGCGCGGCGAGATCACCCGCTACGTCGATTCGGAGAGCCTGAAAAAGTATCTCAAGGACTACTACTGGAAGGAATTTAACAGCGGGGGCAAAAAAGCATGAAATTCTGGTCTTTTCTCGGCAAATTATTTACGCATAACGTGCCTCTCAAGCTGCTCGCCATCGTGCTTGCGGTCGCCGCGGTCATCGTCATCAACGCCATATGAAGTCATGTCTGCGTATCCCCCGCGTTCTCATCCCGCGGGAAGGGTTTGAAACGTGGGCGGTCATCGCCCGCGACCAGTTTACCTCCGATCGCGAATACTGGAAACGCGTAGAGCGCTGCGTCGGGGACGCGCCCTCTACGCTCAACTTTATTCTTCCGGAGATCGATTTGGGCGAGGACGACGCGGCGCGCATCGAAGCCGAACGCGCCGCCATGTACGCCGCTTTGGAAAACGACACGCTCAGCAAGTTGACGCGCGGGCTCGTCTTTACCGAGCGCACCACCCGCACGGGCGTGCGGCGGGGCATTCTCGTCTGCATCGACTTAGAGCAATTCAGTCTTGAGGCAGGCGTCTCTGCGCCCATCCGCGCGTCCGAGCAGGTCATTCCGAGCCGCCTCACCGTCCGCGTCGCCGAGCGCAGGGCGACGCCGCTGGAGTTTCCGCACACCATCCTCTTTTACCGCGATAAAAAGGACAGGGCGGTCAAGGACCTGCTGCGCGAGGAGCTCGAACAGCTCTATGACTTCGACCTCATGGAGGGCGGCGGTCATCTGACGGGCTGGTTCGTCCCCGACTATATTGCGGCAGACGTCGTCAACTATCTGTACACCAAGGGCGATCCCATGTTCGCGGTCGCGGACGGCAACCACGCCGTCGCCGCGGCGAAGCAGTACTGGGAGGAGTTAAAACCCACGCTGCGGCAGGAGGAACTTGCAAACCATCCCGCGCGCTTTACCCTCGTCGAGATGGTCAATATCTGCGATCCCGCCGTCGTGTTTCATCCCATCCACCGCCTCGTGAAGGACGTGGAGACGGAGGCGTTCTGCGACTTTGTCATGCGCAGCGTCAAGTGCAAGCGGGAGGGCAACGTCATCACGGGGCTGCCTGCGGGCATCGCGGGCGTGCGCATTGCAGACGAGCTGTGCGAGAAGTTTGTCCGTGCGGGCGGCGGGCGCATCGACTATGTGCACGGGACAAAGCGCCTGCAATCGTGTGCCGCGGAGGAGGACTGCGCGGGCATCTTATTGACCGCGATGGACAAAGAGGACTTCTTCCCCGCCTTAAAGGGCGGCGCGCTGCTCCCCAAGAAGGCATTTTCGCTCGGCATGAGCAAGGAAAAGAGATATTATCTGGAAGGCAGAGAGATCAGCTATGATTAAAGTTTGTAAATTCGGCGGCACATCCATGGCGGACGGCATCACGATGCTCCGCGTCAAGAGCATCATCGAGAGCGACCCCGCGCGCCGCTATGTGGTGGTGTCCGCGCCCGGCAAGCGCTTCGGCGGCGATATCAAGGTCACCGATCTTTTATATGAAACGTACGATAACGTCGTCGTCAGCGGCGAGACGGGCGCCGCGTTCGAAAAGATCTGCGAGCGCTTCCGCGGCATTGTCTCAGAACTCAAGCTGGATATGGATATCGACGCCATCCTCGCCGAGACGGGGGAGGCAATCGTCAAAGAGGCATCGCCCGACTTTTGCGCATCGCGCGGGGAGTACCTCTCCGGGCGGGTCATGGCGGAGCTTCTCGGCATTCCCTTCATCGACGCGCGCGACGTCGTCAAGTTCGGTCCCGACGGAAAGCTGGACAACAAGCGCACCTACGCGTTGCTTGCGGAGGCACTCAAGGGCAAGAAGCGCGCGCTGGTCACGGGTTTTTACGGCGAGGACGCAAACGGCAGGGTCAAGACCTTTTCCCGCGGCGGCAGCGACATTTCGGGCGCCATCGTCGCGCGGGCGGCGGGTGCGGACCTGTACGAAAACTGGACGGACGTCAGCGGATTTCTGGCGTGCGATCCCAGGATTGTAGAAAATCCCGTGCCCATCCGCTCCCTCTCCTACAAGGAGCTGCGCGAGCTCTCCTACATGGGCGCAAACGTGCTGCACAGCGAGTCTATCTTCCCCGTGCGCGAGGTGGATATCCCCATCCGCATCAAGAATACCTTCCGTCCCGAGGACGAGGGGACGGAGATCCTGCCCACTTCCCGCTATACATACAGCGGGCGTCGGGTCACGGGCATCGCGGGCAAGAAAAATTTCACCGTCATCTTCCTGGAAAAATCGCTCATGAACGAGGAGATCGGCTTCACCTACCGCACGCTCGCCGTCTTTATGAAGCACGGTATCTCCTTCGAACACATTCCCACGGGCATTGATACCATGTCCTTTGTCATCGACAGCGCCGAACTGAAAGGCGGTCTATTGGAAGAGATGTGTGATGAGATTAGGGCGGCAGTCAATCCGGACAGCCTGCGAGTCATCAACGATATCGCGCTCATTGCGGTCGTCGGTCACGGTATGACGCGCAGCGTCGGCGTCAGCGCCCGCCTGTTCGAGGCGATCGCGCGCGCAGGGGTGAACGTCAGAATGATCGACCAGGGCTCCTCCGAGCTGAACATCATCGTCGGCGTGGACAACGAAAATTACGAGCGCACCTTAAAGGCGGTCTACGAAGAATTTTTTGATTGATTTGAATAAATGAGGTGCACATGCGCCGCGGGACAGTTGTCCCGCGGCGCATATGATAGAAAATCGGCGTCGTTTTTGCATGTGTTTTATACGAATGCGCCGCCGCGCAACTGCGCGGCGGCGCATTCGTTCAAGCCGCATCGGCGCGCGACTTATCTTCCGCAAAAATTTTTGCCGCGGTACTTGCAAACTGCCTGTAAGTGTGCTATACTGAGTATGGTATAAAATAAATTTGTCCAAATAGTGGATGCGATGGGGTATTTCGTTTTTCTATTTTACGCTATTTGGAAAGTTTTGTGCCAACAAACGGAGATACAAACAGGGCGTGTTTCCGATTGGGAGCACGCTTTTTTTACGCCCTGCAAACGGAGGAGTGGAATATGAAGCAAAAAATTCTTGTCATGCTGCTTGCCGCGGCCATGGCGCTCTCCTGCGCGTTCAGCTTTGCGGCATGCACCGAGACGCCGACCGCAGACAGCGATCCCGTTGTCACGCCCGGCGACGATGAGACGCCCACAACGCCCGGTGGAGAGAACCCCACAACGCCCGGAGGCGAGGAGCCCGACACGCCGGAAGTGCCGCATACGCACACGTTTGCCTCCGACTGGACGTTTGATACCACCTCGCACTGGCATAGGGCGACCTGTTCCCACGCGGATGCCGTCAGCGGACAGGAGAAACATACATACGGCGACTGGACGCAGATCCGTGCGGCGACCTGCACGCGGCAGGGCTTGCGGGCACATACATGTACCGCCTGCGGGTACGAGGAGCAGCAGGCAGTGCGCACCCTTTCGCACGAGTACGCGGGCGATACCTGTACCGTGTGCGGCTCCTACAGCCCCGCATTTTTCGAGGAACATGCTTCGCAGGGGCTGTTGTTTGACCCGCTTAACGGGACGATTAGCGGTCTCGGGACATGTACGGATACCGAGATCGTCATTCCGATGACCTATGGGGGATCGCAGGTCACGAGGATCGTCACCAATGTATTTTCGGAAAATACCTCGATCACGAGCGTGATCATTCCCGACACGGTGGAGACCATCGGCTCGTATGCGTTTGCCGGTTGCACCAACCTCAGGCATGTGACGATCGGCAATGGCGTGACGCAAATCAGCCGGGGCGCATTCGCCAATACCGCGCTGACGGAGATCGAGCTCCCTGACAGCCTGACGGCGATCGACGGCTCAGCCTTTGAACATACGCCCCTTTTCAACGATGAAAGCAATTGGGAGAACGGCGTATTCTATGTCGGGGAGCATCTGCTGCAGGCGGATCCGGATACCCTCTCCGGGGCGTGCGTCATCCGCGACGGCACGCGGACTATCAGCGATTACGCGTTTTCCGGTTGCACTGCGCTCACGTCCGTCACGATCCCGGACAGCGTCGAGAGCATCGGTTATTCTGCGTTTGCAGGCTGTACGGGTCTGACCGAGATTGCGATGGGCAGCGGCGTTACGGCCGTCGACAATTTTGCGTTCACAGGCTGTACGGCACTGGAAAAGGTAAGCATCAGCGATCTTGCGGCATGGTGTAAAATCTCCTTTGATCTCGTCGATTCCAATCCGCTGAACTATGCGCATCACCTCTGTCTCAACGGGCAGCCGTTGACCGAGCTCGTCATCCCCGGCGGGATCGAAGAGATCGGATGGAATCAATTTAAGGGCTGTACCGACCTTGTCAGCGTCACCATTCCGGACAGTGTGAACCGCATCCGTAAGGATGCATTTTCGGGCTGCTCGGAGCTCAAAGAACTTTCACTCGGGTATGGGCTGACGACCATCGAACTGTATGCCTTCGCGTATTGCGAAAAATTGCCTTCCGTCGCCATTCCTGAGAGCGTCACGACGATCGGCGGATACGCGTTTACGGACTGTTTTCAGCTCGCAGAGATCGGGCTGCCGGACAGTGTGACCTCTCTCGACGGCCTGGCATTTGAAGATACGGCGTACTGGAACGACGAGAGCAACTGGGAGGACGGCGCGCTCTATCTGGGCAACCATCTGCTCAGGGTGAATGCGGACGAAGCTTCGGGCGAATTTGTCGTTCGGGAGGGCACGCGCACGATTGCCGGCGGGGCATTTCGGGAGTGCAGCGCGCTCACAAGCATCGTACTGCCCGAAGGGCTTGTCGTGATCGGGGAAAGCGCGTTCGAGAACTGCTTCCGCCTGACGGAGATCGTCATCCCCGAGAGCGTTACTCTGATCGGAATGCTCGCCTTCCATTGGTGCACGGACTTGACGCAGATCACCATTTCCGGCGGCGTGCGCACGATCGGGCAGAACGCCTTTGATGGCTGCTATGCGTTGGAGCGCGTGACGTTTGCACAGACGCAGGGCTGGTGTGAGGATACGTGGCAGGGCTGGCTTGCGATCGACGTCAGCGACCCCGCCCGCAATGCGGAGCTACTTCGCCTTGGCTCCAACGTCTGGGAGCGCACCGAATAACATGTGCGCCGCGGGACAGTCGTCCCGCGGCGCATGTTATAAAAAAACGGCGTCATTTTTGCATACGTTGTGTACTTATGCGCCGCAGCGCAAATGCGCGGCGGCGCATGTCACGCTGTCTTTTGTATGGAATAGGAAAAACGCCATGAAAAAAGCTCCCCGAGGGGGAGCTTTTGATTTTCTTAGTTGCCTTAGTCAGCCTTGAAGGGCAGGAGCGCCGCAATGCGCGCGCGCTTGATGGCAACGGCGAGCTCGCGCTGGTGCTTTGCGCACGTACCGGTCATGCGGCGGGGCAGGATCTTGCCGCCCTCGCTGATGAACTTGCGGAGCTTGTTCGTCTCCTTATAGTCGATCGTGCTCTTTTCCTGGCAGAAGAGGCAGACCTTCTTATAATTCTGACGCTTATAGTTTTTCTTGGCGGGACGCTCGCGGCCTTCGCGTGCAGCGGGCGCTGCTTCGCGGGCCTCGGGGGCTGCAGTCTCGGCAGCAGCGGTCTCCGTCACAACCGTATTCTCTTCCATCTCAATTCTCCTTATAATATTTCAGCCTTTCAGAAGGGGATGTCCCCGTCGTCGTCAAAGGCTTCGAGCGCGGGCTTCTTCCTGGGAGCCGCACTCTGGGGGTTCGCAGCGGGCGCACTGTAAAAGTCATCCCCGCTCTGCTGCTTGGGGGTGAGGAATTCCACGTCCTGTGCGACGACGTCGACCGACGTGCGGCGCACGCCGTCGTTGCCCTCGTACTGGCGGATCTGAAGATCTCCGTAGACGGCGATCTTGTGACCCTTCTTGGTGTAGCGCGCGACGGTCTCGCCGAGGCGACGCCATGCCGTCACGTTGTAGAAGTCCGTCTGGCGCTCCTCCTGTCCGGAATAGCGGTTGACGGCAACGCCGAAGCGGCATATGGAAACGCCGCCGGCGGTCTCCGTGAGTTCCGGATCGCGCGTCAGATTTCCGATCAATAACACCTTTGTCATCTTACTTTTCCTCGACTTTCGTGATCATGCGTCTTAAGACGTCGTCGGAAATGCCGGCAACACGGTCAAGTTCTTTCACCGCTGCGCCGTCCGCATGGAACGTCATAAGTGCGTAGAAGGCATCCGTCTTGAACGCGATGGGGTACTGCGTCTTCTTGACGCCCCACTTGTCCATTGCCTCGACGGAGCCGCCCATCGTCGTGACGATATCGGCGTACTTCTTGAGTTCCGCCTCTCTCGCCTCTTCTTCCATGTCGCTGCGAAGAAGAATGAGCATCTCGTACTTCTGCATTTTTGTTTCACCTCCCGGTCTTATTCGGCATATCTTCCCGATATGCAAGGTAAAAAGCGGACGATTTTCGTCCGCTTTTGTATTGTACAATATTTTCGCGCGCAAGTCAACGGATTTTTCGCGCCTGCGCGCCGATTTTTCTATGATTTTCCGCGTTTTCGCTCAGGAGAGCGCAGTCAGCAGGTACTTCGTATAGCCGAGCAACCCTTCGAGGGTGAACTCGTTGAGGTTTTCATAGATGATGCCGTCTGCGGGATACGCCTCGGGCAGGACGGCGTAGGGATTTTCGTCGATGACGCCGTGCAGGTACAGCTCCCAAAGGGGCATTTCATGCAGCGCGTCGTCTGCGGCGCGAATCGCCCCGGCGAGCGCGGAGAGGGGCATGTCCGCCTCCTCGCCAAGGAGCAGATACCACGTCCCTGTCAGGCAGCGCTCGACCTCGGCGGTGCATCTTTCGCCCTCCTGCGTCCAGGTCGCGATCAGTCTGTCGTTTTGCTCGGAGACGGCAAGATCGTCTGCCGCGAGTAATGTGGGGCGCAGCGAATCGGGCGCGCCCGTCGCGGGATCTGCCGCAGGGTCGTAGGAGGCGATCATCTCCGCATATTTCCGTCCGCCGTTCATCGCGGGGGCGCAGTAGCTGTACATGACGTCGCCGAACACGTCGGAGACGGTCAGCGCGGCGATGCGCGCGGGCAGTTCCCCGAAGGTCGCTCCCTCCAGGGCGCGCAGGACGCGGCTTTCCATGGCCTCTTCGCCGAGGAGATCGGCAAGGGAGAGATCATTGAGCGCGTCCGCCCAGTCGGAGAGCGGCGCGGCGGCGAGCGCTTCGGGCAGCGGCGTTTCGCACAGACTGCCGACCGTGAGCGCGGAGAGCGTATCGTCCGAAAGGGCTTCGAGCGCGGTGTCCTGCACGGGGGCAAACAGCGCGCTTTCGGGCAGCGCCTGCGCGAGCGTGAGCGTGCCGAGCGCCGCGGGAAGGGCGCATAGAGGCTCGTCGGCGAGGGCGGAGAGAAGTGCCGTGTCCGCCGCTGCGCCGACGGGCAGGTCGGCAAGTGCCGTCTGCGTCCCGCCGTAGTCAATGGTCACGCCGTCATAGATGGAGTTGTCTGCGAGGTCGCCCAGCGTCCGCTTTTTATAGGCAATGCCTGTCACGGGGTCGGAGAGCATGCGCACGGCGCCGTTTTCGATGACATACTGCTCGCCCTCTCTGCCATAGGCCAAAAAGCGCAGCGTCTCGTTGGAGGAGGCGCTCACGCCGAACGCCGTCTCCACATACAGTTCCTGCAAAAGCGAGGTTGCACCATCGGTCAGATCGCCCACCGTCGTTGCGCGCTTTCCTGCGTTCATGACGATCCTGCCGTTGATGATGACGTAGTCCTCGCCCGCCTGCCCGTAGCAGAGCTCGATGAGGATGGGGTCGGAGAGCGAGTTGATGCCCAGCGCCGTCCCCAGTTCCGCGCCGCGGACGCTCTCCTGCAGGAGTTCCCCAAGGCTTCCCAAAGGCGTGGAGAGCAGGGTGTCGCTGTCCATGCGCACGCCCAGCTCGGCAAATTGCACGCTCATCGTCTCGGCGATCTCCTCCACGGCGGGCGAGTACTTAGAGAGGGTCGCAAGGCTGACGCTGTCCGGGTCGGAGAGCGCCTGAAGGTCGGCGAGCACCTCGTTCATCACCTCGAGCGCGGGACGGTCGAGGTATTCCTCCGATAAAATGTCCTCGGCATCTATCCCGAGCGAGGCGAGCGCGCTGCGGGCGGAGCCGCCCAGAATACTGGAAATGACGATCGCGACGACGGCAACGGTGAGCAGAACGCCCAGCGCAAAGGAGAGAAGATACCACAAAAGCTGCCTGCGCGGCGTCGGCGTCTTGGGCTGTTTGGGCCCCTGGGCGGGCGGCTCGGACTGCGGCGGAATGTACTGCCATGTCGGCGGCGCGGCGGAGGGGCGCACATGCCCGGATTGCTGCTGCATGTCTGCCTCCCGCCTACACTTTTACGATGAGGAAGGTGCCTTCCCCGTAGAAGTCATACTCTTCGAGGCCCTCGGCAGCAAACGCCTCGCCCTCGGAAAAGGGGAGCTCGCCGCGCTTGTATTTGAAATGACCGTTTCCCTTGAGAATGAGGATGCGCTCGCAGGGCGCGGCAAAACGCTTGAATCTGCCGCCGCTTTCAATGAGCGTGGCATTGTCCAGCGTGCGCACAAAGCAGCTCTGCACGTTGCGCGGGGCGGAAAAATCGTCAAAGGTCGTGGGGAAAGGGAAGCTTTCCGTCAATTTACTCAGGTTCATGTGCTCCATTATATAGGCGCGGCATAAAAAAAGCAAGTAAATCCCGCCGCCCGCCGCGTGAAAATCGTGGGAGATCTTGCGGAAAAAACGCCGCGCCGCAGACGTGGGCGTCTGCGGCGCGGCGAAAGCGGTCATATTGTCGGTTGCGCGGGCGACGTGAAACGTCCGGCATCGGCGGGCGCGCTTACGTTTCGTCGTCGGCGGGCGGGAGCGTGCCGCCAAGGCCGCGGAAGGAATCCAGCTTCCTGCCGATCGTGCCCGTGCGCTTTTCGGCGCTCTCCACGGTGTCCTGCGCCTCCTGCAGCTTGCGGCGCGTCTTTTCGAGCAGCTCTGCAAACTTCGCAAAGTCGGCGCGGAAGGAGTCGAGCATGTCCCGCAGTTCGCCTGAGCGCTTCTCGATCGCCGCGGTGCGGAAGCCCGTCTGCAAGGTGGAGAGGAGCGCTCCGAAGTTGGTCGGCCCCACGGCGAGCACGCGGTGCGCGCGCAGCCAGTCGGACATACCGGGCGTGCGCACGACCTCGGCATACAGCCCCTCGCTGGGCAGGTACATGACGCCGAAGTCGGTCGTGACGGGCGGGTGAATGTACTTTCTGGCGATGGAGTCCGCCTGCAGTTTGACGGCGCGCTCCAGGTTCTTGCGGGCGCGCTCCTCGCTCTCCTTGTCCCCGCGCTCGGAGGCGGCGGCCAGCCGCTCGAATTCCTCCACGGGGAACTTACTGTCCACGGGCAGATACACCGCGCCGTCCTTGGCGGGCAGCACGATGACGAAGTCCACGAGCGAGTTGTCAAGGGGATTGAGTTTGACGCTGCGGATATACTGGTCGGGTGCGAGCATCTGCGCGAGGATGGTGTCCAGCTGCGCCTCGCCCCACGTCCCGCGCAGTTTGACGTTGGAAAAGACGCGGCGGATATCGGCGACGGAGGAGGAGAGCCCCTTCATTTCGCCCACGCTCTCGTACATCTTCTCCAGCCGCTCGGTGATGCGCGCAAAGGAATCGGTGAGCTTGCCGTCGATGGAGTGCGTGAGTTTCTCGTCCACCGTCTGGCGGATGCGCTCCAAATTCTTGGCGTTGACGTCCACGACGTACTTCAAATCCTCCGCAAGGCGGTTGCGGATGTCCGCGAGATGCGCTTCCGTCGTGCGGTCCATGCGCTCTAAGGAGCGGGCATTGTAGTCGGCGAGTTTGCCGACGGCGTCCGTCTTTTCCTCCAGCTTTTCCAGTTTCTGCATGACGGCGCCATCCCCGCTTCTCTTGCTTTTCGCAAGCAGGATGACGACGAGCAGCAGGCACAGCGCACTTAAGCTAATGCTCACATATAAAAGAAGTTCGGTCATAAAGTCTCCTTGTTTAAGTTTCGTGCATGGCGCAGCAGCGCGTCTTTTTGGTTGCGCCGCCCGTCCTGCGTGCAATAATCGAGCAGTTCGTGGAGCATGGCGCCCACCCGTTCGCCCGAAAAGCCCATCTGACGCAGGTCGTCGCCCGTGACGGCGAGTGCTTTTAAGGTGAACGGAACGCCCTCTTGGCGCATTTTTTCAAGAACGGTGCGCCATTTTTGTACTCCGGGCGCGGGAGAAAGGTCATCTTTGCAGGCGGAAAAGTCCGCCTGTCTGAGCGCGAACAATTTCTCGAGCAGCGCGTAATCGCGGACGATCTCGCGGCGCACCTTATTTTCCTTCATCTGTAAGTTGAAGTCCCGCATGTGGAGCGCGACGAGCCTTGCCGTCTCTTCGGTGAGCTTTTTGGGGGCTTTCAACCGCGTGAGAATGTCCGCTGCGATCACGGCGCCGCGCGCGGGGTGGTCGTGGAAGTTGCCGTCCTCCATCATACAGGCGGGCTTGCCCACGTCGTGCAGCAGCGCCGCCCAGCGGATGGCGGGCGGGGCATAGCGCACGCAGCGGAAGGAGTGCTCCAGCACATCATAATTGTGGAAGTCCGCCCGCTGTGCCATATGATTGCCCGCGGCAAGTTCGGGCATGATTTCGGCCAAAACGCCCGTCTCCCGCAACAGACACAGCCCGCGGTAGGGCGCATCCGCGCCGCCCGCCTTCTCGTCCGCGTGCAGCGTAAGTTCCAGTTCCGCAAAGATGCGCTCGGGCGCAATGTCGCGGATGAGCGCGCGGTTGAGTTTTGCGCCCGCAAGGCACGCATTGTCGGGGGAGAACCCCGTCTGCGCCGCGAGCCGCGCAAGGCGCAGAAGGCGCAGACCGTCCTCGCCGAACACCTTCTCCGCAGGGGCGACGGTGCGCAGGATCTTTGTGCGGATATCGGGAATGCCGCCCAGCGGGTCGACGTACCTTCCCGCCGCAACGTCATAGTAGACGGCGTTGGCGCAGAAGTCCCGCCGCCGCGCGTCGAGGGCGATGTCCGTCGTGAAGGTGATCTCGCTGGGCGTGTGGATGCCGCGCACATACTTGTCCGAGCGGAAGCGGGTGAACTCATAGCCCACGCCCTCGTGATCTGTGAGCTTGACCGTGCCCGTATGCCGGTACACGGCGCGAACTAGAAAGCCCGCCTCTTCCGCAGCGCGGGCGAGCGCCTCCTCGGACGCGGGCGAAGCAAGGTCCCAGTCCGCGCGATCTGTAAGGTGTCCCGCCAAAAAGTCGCGCACGCTCCCGCCCACGACATAGAGCGGGGCGTCGAGGGCGGCGGCAAGCGCCTTGAGTTGTTCGGGAAGGATGCGTTGCATGCGGACTCCATAAAAATTTGCTGAAATCAGTATAACAGATTTGTAAAAAAATTGCAATCGCGCGGGAAATATTGTATAATATACCTCAGCAGACTTTTTGTCGGATTTACAGGGGAGAAAAGACCGTGCTCAATGTGATCGTCAATCGGAAGGCGCGCTGCGCAGGGAAGTTGGTGGAAAAGACGGAGGAACGTCTGAAAGCCGCAGGCGTACAGTACCGTATCTTCTATACGGATAAGCCGGGCGCCGCCATCAAGTACGCGCACAGTCTCTCCGAAGCGGGCGGGACGGAGTTCCTCGTCATCGGCGGCGACGGCACGGTCAATGAGGTCCTGTCCGGGCTTGTCGACCCCTCTATCTGCACGCTCGCTATCATTCCCGCGGGCACGGGGAACGATTTTGCAGTCGCTGCCGGCATTCCCAAGGGCATCAAGGCGCTCGATCTGTACCTGAACGGGGCGGCAAAGCCGGTTGATTACATGGAATGCGGCACGCGCAGGAGTATGAACATTGCGGGCACTGGCATTGACGTGGAGATCCTGCGCCGCTGCCAGCGCATGAAGCACGGGACAAACAAGGGCAAGTACTTCCGCGCCCTTGTCGCCTGCCTTTTTCGCTACCGCGGCGCAAAGCTGCGCGTCACGGTGAACGGCGAGACGCGCGAGTATACGGCGCTCATCGCGGCGGTCTGCAACGGGACGCAGCTGGGCGGCGGCATTCCGCTCTGCCCGCCCGCCGTGATCGACGACGGGCAGCTGGAGCTGGTCATCGTGGACTGCCCGCCCCCGAGAACGCTCGTGCCCGAGCTTGTGCGCCTCATGCGCGGAAAACTTCTGACCCGCCCCATTACCCACCACATTCCCTGCAACGGGGCGGTCATCGAGGGCGAGGGGAATATCTTCGTCCAGTACGACGGCGAGATCTGTGAGGAGGGCGCGCTCAACGCCAGGGTCGTCAGCGGCGCGCTCAAATTATATCGAGGATAGAGGATGAACCTTTACAGGGAAGTGCTCGACAATATCCCGACGGCGGCGATCGTCGTGGATAAAAATATGAAGGTGCGCTACACAAATCGCGCTTTCCGCGAGTGTTTCCGCGCGTCCCGCTCCAAGGGCACGCTCAAGGAGACGACGGGCTGCACCTCGGATGAGGTGTGCGGCAAGGGGGTGCGGTGCGCCTATTGCGCCATCCGCTCCCTGTTTGCGGACGCCGTCAAGAACGATGGCAGGGCATTCAGAAAGCTCATCGTGCGCGGGGGCGAGGGGGACATCTCCTTCCGCATCCGCGTGACGCCGCTGGGGAAATGGTATCTCGGCATCGTGGACGACGCGTACGAGACGGAGATCGCGCGCGAGATGTACTCCGCGCAGGATATCCAGCAGCGCCTTCTGCCGCCCGCAAGCAGCAGCGCGGCGACGCACTATTCCTTCATGTATATTCCCTGCCGCGAGATCGGCGGCGATCTTCCAGACGTCTACGAAGTGGGCGGCGAGACGATGGGGCTGCTTGCAGACGTCTCGGGCAAGGGCATCTCTGCGGGCATGCTCTCGGCATTCGTCAAGGCGGGCTGGGACAGGGCGGAGCCCTCTCCCGCAAGGGCGCTCAGGGGGCTGAACGCCAAGTTCCAGGAACTCCACCTGGACGAGCGCTCGTACGTCACCGCGGTCGCCGTGCGCGTCGACAACGCCCGCCGCGAGATCGTCTACAGCGTCGCGGGACACAACGCGCCCATGCTCTTGAAGAGCGCGCTTGGCATCGACGAGATCGTCATGCACTCCCCGCCCATCAGCAACTGGATCCCCGATTTTGCATACGAGGACCGCGTCATCGGTTATGCGGAGGGGGACATCCTCGCGCTCATCACGGACGGCGTCACAGAGAGCAAGAACGCTGCGGGCGAGCAGTTCGGCCTGGAGCGGGTGGAGGAGGTCCTGTCTCGTTCGGAGAACGCGGAGCGCTTCATCGAGCGGCTCAAGGCGGCATTGAAAGAGTTCTGCGGCACGTTCGAGGACGATATCACCGCCGTCGCATTCGATCTGTAATTGCAAAAAAGATTGTTGTGCAAAAGTGCTTAACAATCTTTTTTTGTGAATTTCCGCAAAAGACTTGACAAATTTCCCTGAAACACATACAATAGAAGTATCCAAAATCTTGGAAAGGAGTGTGAAAAAATATGGCAAGTAAGGGCGATTATTTCGGTCTCGGCCGTTTGGTCAGCATCATTCTCGCGATCATTCCCATTACGGCATGGATTTGCGGCATCATCACAAGAATCCAGGAAGGCAAGATCGTTGCGGCAATTGTCCGCGTGTTCCTCGGCGGCTGGATTGTTTGGGTCATTGACCTTGTTCTCATGATCCTGAGCGGCAGAATTCTTCGTATCATTCCCCTGTAATTTATTAGAAATCTACAATCGAAAAAGCCTTGCGGCGTGTCCGCAAGGCTTTTTGCATGACATGTTACAGTTGAGCTTTCCTGAAGATCTTGCCCGTTTCTATGTCCTTCCAGGTGAGCGTGTTGTCCTCGAGGACGAGATAGGAGTGGGGCGAGTTCTCCTTGGGAATGGAGACGGAGCCGCAGTTGACGTAGAGGTATTCCCCGCGTATTTCGCAGGCGGGGACGTGGAAATGCCCGTTGACGAGCACGTCGCCCGCCTTCAGGACGGCATATTCGTTGTGTCCGTGCGTCAGCAAAAGCGTCCTGCCTGCGGCGGGCAGAATGGCGTAGGGCGCGGTGATGGGGAATTCCAGCACCATCGTGTCCACGTCCGAATCGCAGTTGCCGCGCACGCAGAGAATGTCCGATTTGAGCGAGTTGAGAATGGCGGCGGTCTCCAGGGTTGAGTACTCCTCAGGCAGCGGGTTGCGCGCGCCGTGGTAGAGAAGATCGCCCAGCAGGATGAGTTTATCCGCCTTTTCTTCGAAGTAGCGTTCTTTGAGCAGGCGGCAGTAGTATGCCGAGCCGTGAATGTCCGATGCGATGACGTATTTCATGTATTTTCTTCCAGTTCCTCGATGATTTCCTTGATTTTTTGCAGCACGCCGCCCTCGGTGTTGGCGGGAATGGTGCGCCCGACCAGCTTTTTCAGGGGCGGATAGGCGTTCTCGGGGACGTACGCCCGCCCGCACTCGGTGAGCATCTCGTAGTCGTTCATGTGATCGCCGAAGGCGACGCACTCCTCGCGCTCAAAAGAGAACGCCCTGCGGATGAAGCGGATCGCTTCGCCCTTGTTCGCCTCGGGGGAGGAGATGTCGCACCAGTCAAAGCCGGAGAGAATGGTGCGCAGGTTGGGCAGCCGCTGGGGAAGCACCTTGATACAATTCTCCGCCGCCGCGATCTCGTCATAGACGGCGATCTTGCAGATGTCTTCTTTGCCGATGACGTTCTCCAGATTGTCCACCTTCTTGCAGTTGGTATAGGAGAGCATCGCGTACTTGAAAAAGGGCATCGCGGTGTCTTCGATATAGGCACAGTCGGCGCCGCACAGCATGGGGTAGAGGTGGGGCAGCGCCCGCACCTCTCGCACGGCGTCCAGCGCGTCCAGATCGCGGATGGGCATCAGGTGGAGCGTCTTGCCGCGGTACTTGACGAGCGCGCCGTTTTCGCAGATGAACAGAGCGTCGTTCGCCACGGGGGCAAAGAGCTTTTTCAGATTTGCGTACTGCCGCCCGCTGGACGGCGCAAACAGGACGCCCAGCGTCTGCAGTTTGCGGATGAGGGGAAAGATGTCTTCCGGCAGCTTCCGCTCTCCGTCGAGCAGTGTCCCATCCAGATCGGATGCAATGAATTTTATCATACGTATCTCATTTTTTGTACCAAAGTCCGCCGCACACGCAGCTCTTTGCAGACCTTAATAGAGGGAGACGAGATTGATTTCGCCCAGCTTTCTTTCGGGTTCGGCGCGGTAGAGCTCCAAAAGTCCCGCGCTGTCCTCCGCCTTGACGGTGCGGAAGCGGAACGCGGAGACGTCCACGGCGCCGCGCACGGCGAGGTTGATCGCGGACTCTAAATTGTCCGAGCGATGGGAGACGCAGTAGACTGCGAGCTGTTTGCGGAAGGGGACTGCGGCGCTCAGCCGGATGCCGTCGCCGAAGCCGCACAGCACGACGTTGGCGTGTTGCGCGCACAGGGAGAATGCGGCGTTCACGTCGTTTCGCAGCGCTGCCGTCATGTAGACCGCGCCGCTCACGAGCCGTCCGCCCGTGATGCTCGCCACCTTCTGCAAGAGCTCTGCGTCGTTCGCTGCGATCGTGTAGTAGACGCCGCAGCTGCGCGCGAACTCCAGCCGCTCGGGCTCGGCGTCGATGAGGATGGGCGCCGCCTGCTGATAGATGAGCAGCTGGCATAAAAGAATGCCCAGAAGATTTGCGCCGATGACGGCGACGTGCTGCCCCTTCACCACGCCCAGCTTGTCCGCCGCCGCCTTGGCAAGGGCGACGTGGTGCATGAGCAGCGCGTTTTCGTCGTGCAGGGAATCGGGAAGCACGGTGAATTGCTCGGGCGGGATGGAGATGAGATCGCGCATATAGCCGTCTGTCGTCCTGCCGCACAGCAAAAATTCGTCCTCGGTAAAGTCCTTGGGCGTCGTGCCCGTATCGGGCGCGTCGATGACGGAATGCAGCAGCAGCCTCGTCCCCTTGGGAAGGCGGGGCACGCCGTCTTCCGCAACCATGCCTACGGCGAACCGTCCGGGGATGAGCGGATATTTTACTTTCAGATCGCCGTTGAAGATGGCGTTATCTGTCCCGTTGACGAGGACCTTGGTCACGCGCACGCGCACCTTTCCTTCCTCGCGGGCGGGATTTTCCGTTTCCATGTGTTCCAGTACGCCTGCGGAGACGAGTTTCCAAACGTTCATAGTTGATTACCTCTTTGCGGGAACGTCGAAAGTACCCATATATATTATATCGCACCCAGCCTTTTTTTGCAAGTATTTCGTGCAGAATTCCCGCGAAGGGGCGCGAATCGGGCTTTTTCGGCAAAAAAAGCGCCGTTTTTGCGGTTTTTGTCGAAAAAAACGCCCCGTTAGCCGCGCAAAGATTGTCTCTCCGTGCAAAGAAAAAACGGCAAGTGCATGAAAAATCAGTTGACGAACGGCGGGAAAAGGGCTATAATAAAAGCCGTATTTTCCATTTATAAGCGAGGTGAACGAAGAATGAAGCCTGACATTCATCCCAACTATCATGAGGTGACCGTCGTCTGCGCATGCGGCGAGACGTTCAAGACGGGCACCACGAAGGACGTGGACGTAATGAAGGTCGATATCTGCAGCAAGTGCCATCCCTTCTTCACGGGGAGACAGAAGCTCGTCGATACCGGTGGCCGCGTCGATAAGTTCAAGAAAAGATACGGCATCTGAACGGCATAACAGCTCCGCGGCAGGGGGCTGTTTTGCTATCTTCAAAATTTTCAGAACATCCGCACGCCGCGTCAAAGGGCGCAGGGCGTACGGCGGGAAGCGCTCCGGCGCAGTTTAGCAGGCGGGTCAGTTATGAGGAAAAAGACACAGCGAACCCATATCGGCGGGCAGGCCGTCATCCAAGGCGTCATGATGCTCAGCAAGTGCGGCATGGCGACCGCCGTGCGTGACGACACCGGCGAAATGCAGACGGAGGCGATCCGCCTCACGCCGCCCGAACAGCAGGCGAAATGGAAGCGCCTGCCCTTTGTCCGCGGGGTCGTCAGCTTTGTGTCCTCTCTGGTGCTGGGCATGGGCGCGCTCATGCGCTCCTCGGACGTTGCGTTCACGACAGAGGAGGAAGAGCCCTCCAACCTGAGCAAGTGGATGACGGAAAAGCTCAAAGTTTCCGTCGGCGAAATTTTGTCCGTCATCTCCACCATCCTCGGCGTCGTGCTCGCGCTCGCGCTCTTTTTGCTCCTGCCCAATTATCTGACGTCGCTCATCGCAGACGCAGCGCCCGCCATTGGCGGTACGGGGAGCATCTGGTACAACCTCATTGACGGCGGTTTCCGCCTCGTCATCTTTTTGTGCTATATCCTCTTTACGCTGCTGTTCAAGTCCCTGCGCGAGACCTATCAGTACCACGGCGCGGAGCACAATACCATCAACTGCTACGAATACGGCGACGAGCTCACGGTAGAGAACGTGAAAAAGGCGTCCCGCCTGCACGATCGCTGCGGCACGACCTTTATCTTCCTCGTGCTGATCGTCTCCATCCTCATTTTTGCGCTCGTCAACTGGGCGCTCGCGGCGCTCCATTGGGTGACGGGCATCGGCTGGGCGGACGACATCATCTCCTTTATCGTCAAGATCATCTTCCTGCCCGTCGTTGCCGGCATCTCCTACGAGGTGCTGCGCCTTCTTTCCAAGACGGACAGCGTCCTGGTGCTGCCCCTCAAGGCGCCCGGGTATCTGCTGCAGAAGCTCACGACGCGCGAGCCGGACGATCCCATGATCGAATGCGCCATCGCCGCATTCAAGAAGGCGAAGGAGATGGAGGACGATCCAAACTCCCCCGAGCGTTCCTTTGTCACGGAGACCAAGCTCAGCAAACTCTTGGAGACGATGAAATCGCGCTTTGAAAAGCGCGGCATCGACGCCTCCGACGCGGAGTGGATCGTCAGTCTCACGCTGGATATCCCCCGCAGCGCGCTCTCGCAGGAGCGCATCGTCTCCCGCAAGGAGTGCAGGGAGATCGTCAACATCTTCGATGAGCGCATGACGGGCAGGCCCCTGTGGTATATCTTCGGAGACACCGACTTCTGCGGCTGCAAGATCAAGGTGGATGAGCGCGTGCTCATTCCCCGCCCCGAAACGGAGCTCCTGGTGCGCCAGGCGCTCGCTGCCCTCAAGGACGGGGACAGCATGCTCGATCTGTGCACGGGCAGCGGCGCGATCGCCGTTGCGGTCGCGGTCGAGGCGGCAAAGAAGAAGAGCGTCACCATCGTCGGCGCGGATATCTCTGAGGACGCTCTCGAAGTGGCGCGCGAGAACGCCCGCATCAATCAGGCGAGCGTCACCTTTGTCAAGGCCGACCTCTTTGACGGCATCCGCGGGAAATTTGACCTCATCACCGCCAATCCGCCCTATATCAAGAGCGGGGAGATCGCCTCGCTCGATCAGGAAGTGCGCGACTTCGAGCCGCGCATCGCCCTGGACGGCGGCGAGGACGGGCTGGATTTCTACCGGCGCATCGCCGAGCGCATCCGCCGCTATATCGTGCGCGGGGGCATGTGCATCATGGAGTGCGGCGAGGGACAGGCGCAGGAGATCATCCGCATCTTCCGCGAGACCGCCCGCTGCGATTTTGCGATGGTCGTGCGCGACGACGCCGGCGTGGAACGCATCGTCAAGATCGGATTCTGACCATGTTTGCAAAACTTGACGCCATTGCCGCGCGCTACGACGAGCTGGGGGAGCTGCTCTCCCGCCCCGAGACGCTCGCGGACATGCAGTTATATACAAAGCTCTCGCGCGAACACGCCGAGACGGAAGAACTCGTACAGACCTACCGCGCCTACCGCAGGACGGAGGGCGAGATGAACGCCGCCCTCGCGGAGGCGGAGAAGGAGACGGGCGAGATGCGGGACATGCTGCTCGAGGAGGCGCAGTCCTGCCGCGAACAGCTCGCCGAGACGGAAAAAACGCTCAAGACGCTGCTGCTGCCCAAGGATCGCAACGACGAGAGGGGCTGTACCCTCGAGATCAGGGCGGGCGCGGGCGGCGAGGAGGCGGCGCTCTTTGCCTACGAGCTGTACCGCATGTACCAGAGCTACTGCGAAAAGCACCGCTTCTCCTGGGAGACGGTCGATCTGAACATGACGGAGCTCGGCGGCGTCAAAGAGGCGATCGTCAATATTGACGGCAAGGGCGCCTATTCCCGCCTCAAATTCGAAAGCGGCGTTCATCGCGTCCAGCGCGTGCCGGAGACGGAGTCGCAGGGGCGCATTCACACTTCCACGGTCACCGTCGCGGTGCTGCCCGAAGCGGAGGACGTGGACGTGACCATCGATGACAAGGACGTCCGCGTCGATCTGTTCCGCTCGTCGGGTGCGGGCGGGCAGAAGGTCAACAAGACGGAGACGGCGATCCGCTTGACGCACTATCCGACGGGCATCGTCGTGACCTGTCAGGACGAGCGCAGTCAGCTCAAGAATAAGGAAAAGGCGTACCGCGTGCTTCGCAGCAGGCTGTACGATTACTATAACTCCCGCGCGGCGAGCAAGGAGGCGGCGGACAGGAGGAGCCTTGTCGGGACGGGCGATCGCAGCGAGCGCATCCGTACCTACAACTTCCCGCAGGACCGCATCACCGACCATCGCATCGGGCTGAGCCTGCACAACATGCAGAACTTTCTCGCGGGCGATCTGGACGAGATGATCGACGCTCTTGCCCGCGCCGAGACGGAGCGCCGCCTTGCGGCGAGCGCGGACGAATAGCGCCGCACATTACATTTTTCGCACGAAACTTTTTTACGAGGTACACATATGGAAATTTTGGCAAAGAGGATCCGCACCATCTCTCCCTCCCAGACGCTCGCCATCAGTGCAAAGGCGAAGGCGATGAAGGCAGGGGGCGAATACGTCGTCAACTTCGGCGTCGGCGAGCCCGACTTCCCCACGCCCGCGCACATCGTCGAGGCGGGGATCGAGGCGCTCAGGGCGGGCAAGACCAAGTACACGCCCTCCTCGGGGCTTCCCGAGCTGCGCAAGGCGATCTGCGAGAAGTTTGCCCGCGACAACGGGCTGACGTACGAGCCTTCGCAGATCATCGTATCCAACGGCGCCAAGCATTCCATCTTCAACGTATGCTATGCCCTGGTGGACGAGGGGGATGAGGTCATCATCCCCGCGCCCTACTGGCTGACCTATCCCGAAGTCGTCAAGACGTGCGGCGGCGTGCCGGTGTACGTCGAGGGCACAAAGGAGAACAAGTTCAAGATCACGCCCGAGCAGCTGGAGGCGGCGATCACGCCCAGGACCAAGATGCTCATCTTCAATTCGCCCTGCAACCCGACGGGCGCCGTCTATTCCGAAGCGGAAGTGCGCGCGCTCGGCGCCGTCTGCGAAAAGCACGGCATCTATGTGCTGTCGGACGAGATCTATGAGCGCCTTGTCTACACGGACGTCAAGCCCTTCTCGATGGCGAAGGTCTCCGATGCGATGTACGAGCACACGATCACCGTCAACGGCGTCTCCAAGACCTATTCGATGACGGGCTGGCGCATCGGCTATCTCGCCGCGCCCAAGGCGATCGCCAAGGCGATCGATTCCTTCCAGAGCCACGCCACCAGCAACGCCTGCTCTATCGCGCAGTATGCGACGATCACGGCGCTGGGCTCTCCCGAGGAATGCGTCGAGGAGATGGTCGCCCGCTTTGCCGAGCGCAGGGCGGCGGCGATCGCGCGCATTGAAAAGATGAAGGACGCCTACTGCATCGTCCCCGACGGTGCGTTCTATATCATGCTCGTCGTCTCGGGCGCGTTCGGCAAGAAGCTGGGCGAGCGGACGATCGCAAATGCCGCGGACTTTGCGGACGCGCTGCTCGAAGAGAAGAAGGTCGCCGTCGTTCCGGGCGGTCCCTTCGGTGCGGATGACTGCGTGCGCCTTTCCTATTCGCTGTCCATGGAGGACATGATGGAGGGTCTGGAGCGCATCGACGCATTTTTGACGCAGCTTAAGTAAATTTTTTCGGGGAATTTTCAAAAATCCCTTGAAAAGTCTGCTAAAACTTGTTATTATAAAGATACAGAATATGTTCGCCTGCGGGCGAGTCAGGAGGATAGATATGATAAAGGTTATTTGCGGCCCTAAGGGAAGCGGTAAAACCAAGCGCATCATCGACGCGGCAAACGAAGCCGTTGCGGGAGCAAAGGGAAACCTGGTCTTCATTACCGATACCAAGCGGTATATGTACGATCTCAGGCGCGAGATCCGCTTCATCGATACGAGCGACTATTCCGTCGCGGGCGAGGACGCGCTGTGCGGCTTCATCAAGGGCGTCATTGCGGTCAGCTATGACAATGAATATGTCTATGTGGACGGCATTGCGCGCATCGCGGGCAAGGCGATCAAGGACATGGCGCAGTTCTTCTATATGATGGAAAAGGTCTCGGACATGCGTTCGCTCACCCTGTACATCACTTGCAGCTGCGCGGAAGAAGAACTTCCCGAGTTCGCAAAGAAGTATCTCTAAGAAAAACAAATTGCATGGACCGTCCCTTTCAAGGGACGGTTTGAATTAAAGGGCGCCGCAGGGCGGCAAAGTGAGAAGACTTATGAATTTTATCAGTACGAGGGGGGAGGAGAGAGTCACCGGCGCGCAGGCGATCGTCAAGGGCATCGCCTCGGACGGCGGGCTGTTCGTCCCCGAGACCTTCCCTGCCGTCAGCGGTGCGGAGCTGGAGGAGATGCTCGGCATGGACTACCCCGAGCGCGCCGCATTCGTGCTCGGAAAATATCTGGACGAGTACGACAAGGAAGAGCTGCTTGCCGCGCTCAGAAAGGCGTATTCCCAGTTTGACGAAGGGGACGCTGCGCCCCTCGTGCGCGTGGAGAACGGCATGTACATGCTCGAACTCTTTCACGGTCCCACCTGCGCGTTCAAGGACATGGCGCTCACTGTGCTGCCCTATCTTCTGCGGAAGGGCTGCGATCTGTGCGGCATCAGGGAAGATATCCTCGTCCTTGTCGCGACCAGCGGCGATACGGGCAAGGCTGCCCTGGAGGGCTTCAAGGATGCGCTCGGCATCAAGGTGATGGTGTTCTATCCCGACGACGGCGTCTCCAAGATGCAAAAGCTCCAGATGTGCACGCAGGACGGCGACAACGTCAACGTCGTGGCGGTCAAGGGCAACTTTGATGACTGCCAGACGGGCGTCAAGAAGATCTTCGCCTCTGCGGAGTGTGCAGCAAAGCTCAAGGAGAAGGGCTATTTGCTCTCCTCCGCGAACTCCATCAACTTCGGGCGGCTCGCGCCGCAGATCGCCTACTATTTCTCGGCGTACTGCGACCTCGTCACCTCCGACCAGATCAGGATGGGGGACAAGGTGGACTTCACCGTCCCGACGGGCAACTTCGGCAACATTCTCGCGGCGTACTATGCAAAGAAGATGGGACTGCCTATCGGCATGCTCGTGTGCGCGTCCAACAAGAACAACGTCCTCACCGAATTCTGGGAGAAGGGCGTGTACGACAGTAAGCGCACCTTCTACAAGACGATGTCCCCTTCCATGGACATCCTCGTCTCCTCCAACCTGGAGCGCCTCATCTTCGAGCTCTCCGGCAGGGACGCGGCGCTCACCAGGGAGCGCATGGCGTCGCTCGTTGCGACGGGCAGATATTCCATCCGTGCCGAGGAGCTCAGGGCGTACCGCACGGAGTTCTATGCCGGCTATGCGAGCGAGGGCGACACCGTGGACTGCATGTATGAGTTCTTCGAGTCCTACGGCTATCCCATGGACACGCATACGGGCGTTGCAATGTGCGTTGCACAGCGCTATGAGGAGATGCTCACCAAGGAGATCCATGCCGAGACGCATCCGATGGTCGTCGTCTCCACGGCGAGCCCCTACAAGTTCCCGCAGGACGTGCTGTATGCGCTCACGGGCAACGACGTCAAGGACAGCTTCAAGGGCATCAAGCGCATCAACCTGCTCACGGCAATGAAGGTGCCCGAGCAGCTCAAGGCGATCCGCTACAAGCCCATCCGCTTCAAGGAGACGGCAGCGCCCTCGAAGATGTTCGACGAGGTCTTAAAATTTATCGGCTGACATATGCGCGGCGGCACGTCTGTGCCGCCGCGCATCTTTTCGCGCTCCGCTAAGTTCTGCCGCGGGGCGCATATGTTTTGCGTTGCATCTGCGCAAAACTGCAATCAAATGACCGATTGTGAAAGGAGTGCGCAAGTTCTTCACAACAATTTTTCAATCAGCCGCCCGTTGACCCATTGCAATTTGCGGTAAGATATGGTATAATGTTTTCTAGATCATTGTAAATTTTACATGGAATTGTGGAAGATATGGAACAAGAAACACAAAAAATTTTATACTCGGCAGTCCAACCCAGCGGGAATCTGACCATCGGCAACTATGTGGGCGCCATCCGCAACTGGGTGAAGCTGCAGCATGAATTCACCTGCTTTTACGCGATCGCAGACCTGCACGCCATCACCGTGCGCCAGGTCCCCGCGGAGCTGCGCCGTCACACCTTAGAGCTTGCGGCGCTCTACATTGCCTGCGGCATCGATCCCGAGAAGTGCACGCTCTATGTTCAGTCGCACGTCTCCGCGCACGCGGAACTCGCCTGGATCCTCAACACCATCACCTATGTCGGCGAAATGGAGCGCATGACGCAGTTCAAGGACAAGGCTGCAAAGCATGCCGAGAACGTCAACATGGGACTCATGGCATATCCCGTCCTGATGGCGGCGGACATTCTCCTCTATCAGGCGCACGTCGTGCCCGTCGGTATCGATCAGCGCCAGCACCTGGAGATCACGCGCGACATCGCGGGGCGCTTCAACAACCGTTACGGCGAGACCTTCCGTATCCCCGAGGCGTATATCGTCAAGGAGGGCGCGAAGATCGGCTCGCTGCAGGATCCCGTGCACAAGATGAGCAAGTCGGACGAAAACCCCAACGCCTCCGTCTACATGGCGGACGACAGGGACACGATCATCCGCAAGTTCAAGCGCGCCGTCACGGACAGCGACAACCGCATCGCCGCGTCCGAGGACAAGCCGGGCGTGACCAACCTGCTCAATATCTATGCCTCCTTCAAGGGCTGCACCGTCGCAGAGGCGGAAAAGGAGTTCGAAGGCAAGGGCTACGGGGACTTCAAGCTGGCAGTCGGGGAGACGGTCGCCGATGTCCTCGCGCCCATTCAAGCGGAACAAAAGCGCCTGCTTGCGGACAAGGCGTACTTAAGCGGCATCCTCACCCGCGGCGCGCAGAGCGCCGCGCACACCGCGCGCAAGACGCTCTCCAAGGTGCAGCGCAAGATCGGGCTTTACAGGGGAGAGTGAGCGGTGTTCGGATACGTTCGCTACGATCTGCCCAACCTGCATATCAAGGACTTCATGCTCTATAAGGCGATGTACTGCGGGCTGTGCAAGGGCATCGGCGCGGCGTGCGGCCAGCGCGCGCGGCTGGGGCTCACCTACGACGTGACCTTTCTCTCCGCCCTTCTGCATAATATGACGGGGCAGGATGTGAAGATCACGCAGCAGAACTGCTTCGAGCACGCCATCCGCAAGCGCCCCATCGCCGAAGCGGATGCGCTCACGCAGGAGCTGGGCGCGCTCAATGCGTTGCTCACCTACTACAAGCTCGCCGACGACATTGCGGACGGCAGCGGCGGCAGGGTCAGGCAGGCGTGGTTCAAAAAGGGCGCAAAGCGCGCAAAGGCGCGCTATCCCGAAATGTCCGCACTGGTGGAACAGTACGTCGCCGATCAGGCGGCGGTGGAGAAGAAGCGCTCGCCTTCGCCCGATGAGGCGGCCGAGCCGACCGCCGCGCTCATGCGCGCGCTCGCCGTGCACTTTCTGGGGGAGAAGAACTCTCCCGCCGCCGAACAGCTCTTCTATGCCGTCGGCAAGTGGGTGTACCTCATCGACGCGCTGGACGACTACGAAAAGGACCTCAAAAAAGGGCGCTACAACCCCTTTGTCCTTGCCTACGGGCAGGACTCGCGGGAAAAACTCTTAAAGGAAAACGGGCAGGATCTTGCCTTCCTCTTCGATACCCTCTTTTATGACCTGCGCGAGGGGCTTGCGGGCGTCAAATTCTACTTCAACCGCGACTTGACGGACAACGTCATTCTGCGCGGCATTCCGCTGGAGACGCGCCGCGTCCTTTCGGGCGAGCCGCGCAAGGAGATGCAGGTCTCCATCAAGTGAAGCAAAGCGTGTTTGAAAGACCGTAACCGGAATAAAATAAGGATATACAACTATGAATCAGGAAAGCTATCGTATCTTACAGGTGGAGGAAAGTGCCACCGACGAGGAGATCAAGGCGAGCTACGAGCGCCTGAAAGCCCACTATAACGAGGAGAAGTGGAAGGACGGCGAAGAGGGCAACAATGCCGCGCGCATGCTCGGGAAACTGGACGCCGCGTACAACGAGATCATGGAGTCCCGCCGCGAGCAGCAGAAGAACACGAGCGGCGCGTCCTCCTTCGAGGCGGTCGGCGACGCCATCCGCGCAAACGATCTCGCGCGTGCGCAGCAGCTTCTGGACGACTTCAACGAGCGCAACGCCGAGTGGCACTATCTGCAGTCCGTCGTCTTTTACAAGAAGAACTGGATGAACGAGAGCAAGAAACAGCTTGAGATCGCCATGCAGATGGATGGCTCCAATACAAAGTACCGCGAGGCGTACGACAAACTCAAATCGCGCGCGGAGTACCGCCAGCAGTCGGGCGGCGCGCCCAACACCAACCCCAATCCCGACCCCGTGCCCGGGGACGAGCAGATGGGCGGCAACTGGTGTACGCAGTGCTTCTCCTTCTGCTATACCTGCCTTTGCGTCAACTGCCTGTTCAACCTGTGCTGTAATTGTCATTAACCTGTCATGAAACGTCAGTCGCGCTCCTTTGAGATCGCGCTTGCCGCGCTCGTCTGCGCCGTCGGGGCAGTGTCGCTTACGCTGGGTTCGTTTGTCGACTTCCTGCTCGCTATGGGGTACATGATTGCAGTCTTTGCGCTGATGATCCTGCTTACAAAGCGCCTCGTGCGCGGGTACATTCTCGCGTACGCCGGGATAGTCATCCTCGCATTTTTGTTCACGGGCTTCGCAATGGGGATCTTTCAGCTGCTGCCCTTTGTTGCCTTTTTCGGGCTGCACCCGCTTGCCAACTGGCTGCAGCGTGAATACACCAAACAAAAGCCGCTGCATCTACTCTGGTTTGTCCTCAAGGCGGTATGGTTCGATCTCTCTTTGTGGCTCGCATGGGTCGTGTTGCAGGAGTTTCTGGGGCTTACCGAGATGCGTTGGTATGCCTTTGTCGAGGACAACCTCTTTCTTCTGCTGTCTGTCGGCGGCACGCTGGTGTTCGTCGTGTACGACTATATGATCTTCCTCTGTCAGCGCGCGGCGGACGGAGTGATGCGCCGCCTGCGAAAATAGGGAAAGCCGCGCTGCAAGGGAAAGAAATGGCTTAGATAGGGGGAATCAGGTCATGGAAAAGAACGATAGTCTGGTCGTGACGTGCGGGGCGCTCGGCACGCAGGGCGAGGGGATCGCCCGCGCGGACGGCGTCACGCTCTTTGTGCCCCGCTTCCTGCCCGGCGAGCGGGCGCGTGTCAAGGTGCTCAAAGTAAAGGGCAGCGTCGGCTATGCAAAGATCGAAGAACTGCTGACGCCCGCCGAGGAGCGCGTGCGCCCCAAATGCGCCGTGTTCGGAAAGTGCGGCGGCTGTCAGCTGCAGCATATCAAGTACCGTGCGCAGCTGAAATTCAAGACGCAGCTCGTGCGCGATACGCTGCGTAAGATCGCCGGGATCGACGCGGACGTCGCGGCGTGCGAGCGCAGCGAAAAAGAGTACGGCTACCGCAACAAGCTGCAACTCCCCGTCGGCTGCAAGGACGGTCAGACGGTGGTCGGCTTTTTTGCCGAACGTACCCACAGAATCGTGCCCACGAACACCTGTCCGCTTCATCCCGATTGGGCGGACAAGCTCATCGATGCGCTGAAAAACTTCATGGAAAAGTGCGGTCTGGACGGCTATGACGAGGAGACGGGCGAGGGTCAGATCCGCCATATTGTCGTGCGCGAACTGCGCGGCAAGTTTCTCATCACGCTGGTTGTCACCGTTCCGGAACTCAAGGGCATCGACTATTTTCTCTATCGGCTCGATCAGATCTTCCACGAGTACAGCTTCTATCTCAACTTCAACGACAAAAAGACAAACGTCATCTTCGGCGACGAGTTCAAGCTACTCAAGGGCAAGGGCGTCTATGACTGTACGGACGCGGGCATCGTCTACGAGGCGGGACCGCGCACCTTCGTGCAGGTCAACGAGAACGTGCGCACCAAGCTCTACGAGCGCGCCCTGTCCCATGTGGATGAGGATGCCGTCGTCGCCGACTGTTATGCGGGCGGCGGACTGCTCACCGCAAAATTTGCCAAAAAGTGCAAAAAAGCGTACGGCATTGAGGTCGTTCCCGAAGCGTCTGCCTGCGCCGATGATCTCAGAGTACGCAACGGTTTGGAGGACAAAATGGTCAACCTCTGCGGCAAGGTGGAAGAGCGCCTTGCGGGCGTGCTGGAGAAAGAGCCGTCGGCGACGGTCGTCCTGGACCCGCCCCGCGCCGGTTGTGCGCGCGAGGTGTTACGGCTGCTTTTGGAGCGCAAAGTGCCCAAGATCATCATGATCTCCTGCGATCCCGCGACGCTCGCAAGGGATGTGGGGCTTCTGACGGGGTCGCTTACAGAGCAGGACGGTGCGCTCGTCAAGTCCGATCCCGCGCACGGCGTCTATAAACTCCAATCGGTGGAGCCCTTCGACATGTTCCCTCAGACAAAACACGTAGAGACTATGGTAGTGCTACGTCGCAATCAGGGCAAAAATACGCCGAAATAGCCTCATTTGAGCTGTTTTATCCCCATTTTATCTTCAGTGTGGACGAGCACGGCTATCGCGAAAAAGTGACAAAGCAATTCCGCACGGTGAGGATAGTAATTGAACTCGACTGTGGGAACACATAAATTAACTCAATAATATTGCCTATGTTTGAAGCGGGCGGCGGACTTTTGATAAAGTCCGCCGCCCGTTGTCGTCTTTTATAAAATAATCAGAGTATGTAAATAAAAGATTTAAAAGTGCTGACAAGGTATTGAAATTTGCTTATTGCTATGCTATAATAGACTTGTATTATAAATTTGACGAGGAAAAATTATGGCTCTCAGCTACAACAAGTTATGGAAATTGCTAATCGACAAGGGGATGA
>DXBS01000134.1 GCA_019116405.1 Candidatus Gallimonas intestinigallinarum
GCCGCCGCCCTCGCAACGCAGGGGTACATGTCCTACCTGAGACGGGAGGCGAGCGGCGTGTTTACCGCCAAAACGGCGGTCGCGCCCGAGCTGCTCACCCGCGAGAACGTGTGGGACTATCTCATCCCGACGGAGTCCGTGCTGCCTTTTCCCGAGCTTGGCGAGGTGGACGCGCGCATCTTCAACGGCGTGGGCGTCCCCGTGCAGGCGTCTAACGGGCAGTACAAACTGCGCCGCGACGGCGAATTTTACGGCATTGCGCGCGTCACGAACGGCGTTGCGCGTGCGGAGAAGAAACTATGCTGACCATGCTTGCGCCGGGTGACGGGCGCTTTTCGCAGCCGTGCGTCCTGCTGTTGGGCGGATTTGACGGCATTCATCTGGGACACAAGACGCTGCTGGACGCGGCGAAGCGGTACGATTTGCCCGTCGTCTTTACGCTGATCGCGGGCGGCAAGGCCGGCGGGGAACTCTTTACTCTTAGGGAGCGCCGTACCGTACTGGAGCAGCTGGTGGCGGCGGGCGCGTTCGCCTTTCCCTTCACCGAGGCGTTCCAAAGGACGAGTGCGGAGGACTTTTTGCACGGACTGTTTGCGCGCTGTACGCCTCGCGCCGTGTTGTGCGGCGAGGACTTCCGCTTCGGCAAGGGCGCGAAAGGGGACGCGGCGCTGCTGAAAAACCTAGCGCCCTGCCCCGTTGACGTGCTGCCCCTTCTGACGGCGGACAGTCACAAAATTTCCTCCACGTCCCTCAAAAAACTGCTTGCGGCGGGCAATATGCCCGCGCTCAACGCGTTGCTCGCGTATCCCTACTTCATCGAGGGCGACGTCGAGCACGGCAGGCACGTCGGGAGCAGTCTTGGCTTTCCGACCGTCAATTTCGATCTGCCCGCCGAAAAGGCGCCGCCCAAGGAGGGCGTGTATGGCGGGTACGCGCAGACGAAGTCCGGCAAATTTCCCTGCATTCTCAACTACGGTGCGCGTCCGACGTTCGGCGTTGCGGAGAAGAAGATGGAGGCCTTCCTTCTCGACTTTGAAGGCGATCTCTATGGCTCCGCGGTGCGCATCTATCCGACGCAGTACTATCGCCCCGTGACGGCGTTCCCGTCGGCGGAGGCGCTCAAGGCGCAGATCGCGCAGGACGCGGCGCGCGCAAAAAGGAGCAACGTATGATCAAATTCGGACCGAGCGGCAATTCAGATTCCTTCTATGCGGCGGGCTATTCGCACACCGAGGAGGCGGCAGCCTACGTCAAGGAAATGGGGCTGGACTGCTTTGAGTATTCCTTCGGGCGCGGCGTGCGCATGGGGGAGGACAAGGCGCGCGCGATTGGCAGAGCGTTTGAAGAGGCAGGCGTGGAGATCTCCGTCCACGCGCCCTACTTCATCAACTTTGCCAATCCCGAGGAGGAGATGGTCGCAAAGTCCTACGGCTATGTGCTGGACAGCGCCAAAATGTGCCGCGCGATGGGCGGGAAGCGCATCGTCTTTCACCCTGCGGCGCAGGGCAAGGACGCGCGCGAGATCGCCGTTTCCCGCGCGGAGGACAGGCTGAAGGTTCTTCGCGACTATATCTATCTCAACGGCTTGCAGGACATGATGTTCTGCCCCGAGACGATGGGCAAACTTGCGCAGATCGGCACGCCCGAGGAGATCATACGCTTTTGCCTGGTGGACGAGGTCTACACGCCCTGCATCGACTTCGGACACGTCAACGCCCGCGAACAGGGGAGCCTCAAAACGGCGGCGGACTATCGGGCGCTGCTTGAGATGTTCCTCGAAAAACTGGGCTACGAGCGCATGAAGCACTTCCATGTGCACTTCTCCAAGATCATGTACGGCGCGAAGGGGGAGATCAAGCACCTCACCTTTGCCGACGAAAAATACGGCCCCGAATTCGAGCCGCTCGCTGCTGTGCTGCACGAATTCAAGCTGGAGCCGTATATCGTCTCCGAGTCGGACGGCACGCAGGCAGAGGACGCGCGCGCGATGAAACGCATGTATCAGGCGGTTTTGTCGTAAAAATAGCGCGTTTGGCGCGCGCATTGCGCAAAAAATATTGACTTGACGTCGTTCTTTTGGTATAATCAAAGTATGACGAAAGAGCAGTTGCATGAAATTTTTTCCGTCTGCGGGGCGGACGCCCTGTTTTTGGAGCAGGACTTCCTGCGCCGCTATGTGACGGGATTTTATTCGACGGACGGCTATGTCGTCTATGACGGCGAAACGTGCACCTTTGTGGCGGACGCAAGATACTTCGAGGCGGCGCAGAATGCGCTCGCGGGGAGCTTTGTCGCCGTCAAAGAGGGGACGTATGCCGCTGCTATGGAGCTTGTCAGGGGCAAAAAGACGCTCGGCGTTCCATTTCCCTATATCAGCCGCACGGCGAGCGACAGGCTGGAGGGCGAGGGCTTTGCCCTTGTCGACTGCATGCCCGCTCTGCGCACGGCGATGAAGGTCAAGTCCGAAGCGGAGATCGCTCTGATCGGGCAGGCGTGCGACATTGCCGAGGAAGGCTTGCTTGCGACCCTTCCCCGCCTCAAAGAGGGCATGACGGAGCGCGAACTTGCCGCTGTCCTTGAGTATGAGATGCGTATGCGCGGCGCGGAGGGCGTCTCGTTCGAGACCATCGTGGCGTTCGGCGCGGGCTCCAGCGTTCCCCATCACGAGACGGGGGATACAAAGCTCAGATTCGGCGACGTCGTGCTCATCGACTACGGCTGCAAGAAGGGGGGCTACTGCTCCGACTGTACGCGCACCTTCCTCTTTGGCGACGACGGCAAGCACGAGGAGTTCAAAAAGCACTATGCGCTCGTTCTCGAGGCGCACGAGCTCGCCAAGGCGCGCATTGTTGCGGGCATGACGGGAAAAGAAGCGGACGAGATCGCCCGCGGTTTTTTCCGCAAGCACGGGCTGGATGGCGCGTTCGCGCACTCCTTAGGGCACGGCATCGGGCTGGAGATCCACGAGCATCCCATGCTCTCCCCAAAAAGCGAAGAAGTGCTGCTCAATGGCATGGTCTTTTCGGACGAGCCGGGCCTGTACTTTGCGGGCAAGTATGGCATCCGCATCGAGGACAGCGTCACATTACAGGGCGGCAAGGTCGTATCCTTCATGCACAAGACCGAGCACGGCTTACTTATATTGTAAATTTTTAGTTGAAAGACAAGGAGAATAGATTTATGGCACAGATCATGGCAGGCGATATCCGCAAGGGCACCACGTTAGAGTACAAGAGCGGCGTCTATACGGTCACCGAGTTCCAGCACGTCAAGCCCGGCAAGGGCGCGGCGTTTGTCCGCTGCACGTTAAAGAACGTCGTCACGGGACAGGTCCTCTCCGACGAGACCTTTAACCCCACGGCGAAGCTCGAGACGGCGCAGGTCGAGACCAAGAAGATGACCTATTCCTATACGGACGGCGAGTTCTACTACTTCATGGACGAGGAATTCAACCTCACGCCTCTCAACTATTCGCAGGTCGAGGACGCGCTCCGTTACATCCGTGAGAACGACACGGTCACCGTCAAGTTCCTTTACGGGAATGCCTTTTCCGTCGATCCGGAGAACTTCGTCGAACTCAAGGTCATCGAGGCTGAGCCGGGCGTCAGGGGCAACACTGCGACCAACGTCACCAAGGCGGCAAAGGTGGAGACGGGCGCGACCTTCCAGGTCCCCATGTTCGTCGAGGAGGGCGATACCATCCGTATCGATACCCGCACGGGCGAATACATGAGCCGCGTCTGATGAAATTTGTTGCACAGCGTGTGAGCAGAGCATTGCTCACCGTAGGTGGTGAGCCCGTTTCCGAGATCGGACACGGGCTCGTCGTCTATTTCGGCGTCAAGGTCGGCGACAGCGAAAAGCAGGCGGAGAAGTGCGCCGAAAAGATCGCACACCTGCGTATCTTTGAGGACGATGCGGGCAAGATGAACTTGTCCGTGACGGATGTCGGCGGCGAGGTGCTGCTTGTCTCCCAGTTCACCCTGTACGGCGACGCGAAAAAGGGCAATCGCCCTTCCTTTACCGAGGCGGAGCGCCCCGAGCCGGCGGACGCGCTCTATCACTACGCCGCAGACAAATTGCGGGAGCTGGGTGTGCCCGTCAAGCTCGGCGTGTTCGGCGCGCACATGGTCATCGAGCAGGTCAACGATGGGCCGGTGACGATTATTCACGAATGTTAGTTCACAGATTTCTTTTCGAACTGACGAAAAGAAATCTCGTGAGGTTCAGAAAAACCCAACAGTCGCCTGCGGCTTTGTGTTCGGTTTTTCTCGCCGATGGGATTGGCAACAGTTTAGCCCCCATCGGCTCACTTTTCCGCGAAAGCGCTTCCGCGCAAATAGGGATGCGCTGGCGCAAAAGCGTGGTTTTGCTTGCGCCAACAATATAGCAAAAGGCAGGTTTGCCTCCCATGGAAATCCGTAGATTTTTAGGGTGAGAAGCGTGTTATGCGCAACAGCGCAGTGCGCTGTGCGCACGCTTCGAACTAAGAAATCGCCATTTTCAGCGGCGATTTCGTGCCCGCAGGCAGCGCACTACCTTGGCGCTGCCAAGACGGCGCCCCGCAGGGGCGGAAGGGTGAGAAAAACTTATTCTCAATCAACTATCATAAACACAACTTTGGAAACACAATGAAAGTACAATATCTCGGCACGGGGGCGGCGGAAGGCGTACCTGCGGTCTTTTGCAACTGTGAATACTGCCGCGGGCTGCGTGCGCGCATGGCGGCGGGGACGGCCGGGCGCGAGGTTCGTTCGCGCTCACAGGTCATCTTGGACGGCGAGCTGTCCATCGACTTCCCGCCCGACGCCTATTCTCATTCGCTCGCGCACGGCGTCGATCTCTCGGCAGTTAAATATCTTCTTGTCACCCATTCGCACATGGATCACTTCTATGCGCACGATTTCATTTTGCGCGGCTATAAATACGCGCACGAGATGACGGAGCCTCTGCTCACGATCTTCGGCAATGCCGAGGTGTGCAGCGTCTTTCGCGAGG
This sequence comes from Candidatus Gallimonas intestinigallinarum, assembly GCA_019116405.1. The sequence continues at coordinate 4,999 of DXBS01000134.1, forward strand.
ACACCCGCCGCGAGATGAAGGACTCCGTCGCGCCCAACATCGGTCTGCGCACGGTGGGCGCCTATCAGGAACTTGCCTTTGAGGACTGGCGGGCGTACACCTTCCCCGCGCAGCACTCCTCCAAAGAGCCGCTTCTCTATCTCATCGAGCGGGGCGGAAAGCGCGTTCTGCACCTCACCGATACGGGCAAACTCCCCGATGAGAGCATAGATTTTCTCAAGGCGCTCAAAAAGCGCGTCGACCTCATCACTCTGGACTGCACCTTTCTCTGGGACAAGACCGAGCCGAATGCGCGGCACATGGGACTGGACGAGGTCAGCTGCACCGTCGGAAGGCTGGAGCGTGCGGGCGTCGCGGACGAGAGCACCAAAAAGGTCATCACGCACTTCTCGCACAACAGTTCGCCGACCATGGAGGCAGTGGCGCGGGCAGAGCGCGCGTTTGGCTTTCTCGCGGCGTATGACGGCATGACGCTGGAAATTTAACGCCCATGAACGACACCCTCTACTTAAGCGATCTGGACGGGACGCTGCTGCGCTCCGATCAGACATTGAGCGCATACACCTGCGCCGTCATCGACCGCCTTGTTTCGGCGGGCGTGCACTTTTCCTATGCGACGGCGCGCAGCATCGAGACGGCGAGCAAGGTGACGCGGGGCATCCGGGTCGCGCTGCCCGTCATCGTGCAGAACGGTACGTTCATCGTGGACAGCGCCACAAAAAAGCCCCTGTGGTCGGCGAAGTTCACGCCCCAAGAAGCGGAGACAATTTTCGAGGCGTTCCTTCGGCGCGGGCTCTTTCCCATCATCTATGCGGTGATAGACGGCAGAAATCGCTTTTCCTATTTGCGGGACAGGTGTACGGGGTCGCAGTGGGAATTTCTGCTGACCCGCATTGGAGGCTCTGACCGCCGCGCGCGGGAGATCTTCTCGGAAGAGGATGCGCTGGACGGAGACTTGCACTACTTCGCCTGCATTTCAGATGATGAAGGGGCGCTCCTGTCCGTGAAAGAGGCGCTGGAAGGGGATTTTCGCTGCATCTTCTCGCGCGACATCTACACGGGCGCGCCGTGGCTGGAAGTCATGCCCAATAGCGCTTCCAAAGCCGCCGCCGCGCGCAGGCTCAGGGAGATGCTCGGCTGTAACAAACTGGTGTGCTTCGGGGACGCCGTCAACGATCTTCCGATGTTTGAACTTGCCGACGAGCGCTACGCCGTTGCAAATGCGGCGCCCGAACTCAAAGTGATCGCAACGGACGTTATCGACGGCAACGACGAGGACGCCGTCGCCGGATGGCTGGAGAAAAATAACTTGATATAATAGCTGCGCGCCTCGCCGCTTCCTGCGGCGAGGCGCGCATTTTCAGGGGACGTATCCCGTTTTTGCAGCAAATGTATCGTCGTGCTGCAGGCGTGTCCCTGCTTTCAGGTGTGCAACTTGTGATAAAATTGTGAGAGATGCTTGACATGGGGGATCTCACGGGTGTATAATATCATTTGTAAATCGCTATGTGCTATAGTGTAAGGGAAAAATACGAACCACGCTTTTGGCGGCGCCCTTTCGGCATCTTTCCGCTCATCTTCCTTGCAATACTTGGGTATTGCGGCGTCATCGCGTCGCGGCAAGGCGCATTTTGCGAAAGTTCGGCTTACGCCAAACATTGCGCTTTGATCGCCTGCCGCTCCTTTTTCTCAAAATTCTTCATAAAGAATTTTGAGAAGAAGCTGAGGTACTCGCCAAAAGTGCTGCGCAATCAAAAGCGGCAAGATGTGCGTCTCAGACGCGGCGAAGTCCGCAGCGCGTGCCCGGTGGCACGGGCAAGGGCTTCAACAAAGTATGAGCGTACAGTTTCCGCTTTTGATC
>DXBS01000135.1 GCA_019116405.1 Candidatus Gallimonas intestinigallinarum
CGACCAACGTCGCCGTTGACGACAACCAGCTCACGATGGAGCTGATGAAGAAGGTCGCGCAGAAGCACCACATGGTCTGCCTGCTGCACGAAAAGCCCTTCGAAGGGGTCAACGGCTCGGGCAAGCACAACAACTGGTCGCTCTCCACCGATACGGGGCTCAACCTGCTCGATCCGGGTGAAAATCCAGAAAAGAATGTCCGCTTCATGCTCATCCTCGCCTGCGTCATCGCGGCGGTGGACAGATACCAGGGCATCCTGCGCGCATCCGTCGCGTCGGCGGGCAACGATCATCGTCTGGGCGCGAACGAGGCGCCTCCCGCGATCATCTCCGTGTACCTCGGCGATCAGCTGGGCGCGATCGTGGACAGCATTGTCCTCGGCCGCGAGTATGTGCCGAAGAAGGCGGTTCCCGGCTCCATCGGCGTGCCCGAATCGCCCATCTTCCCCATTGACACCACGGACAGAAACCGCACGTCGCCCTTTGCATTCACAGGCAACAAGTTCGAGTTCCGCATGCTGGGTTCACAGGCGTCCGTCGCCGATCCCAACATTGTCCTCAATACCATCGTTGCGGAGACCTTCTCCGAGGCGGTGGACGCGCTCTCGGGTGAGGAGGACTTTGAGAAGGCGTGCACGGAGTACACGAGCAAGCTGTTAAAGGATCACTTCCGCATCATCTTCAACTACAACGGCTACGGTCCCGAGTGGGAGCCCGAAGCGGAGAGAAGGGGACTTCTCAACAACAAGACGACCGCGGACGCCGTGCCCGAGTACTTCAAGCGTGAGAATATCGACGTGTTCGTCAAGCAGGGCGTGTACACCGAGAAGGAAGTCATCGCCCGCGCAAATATTTCGCTCGAAAATTATATTAAAGCGATCAATATCGAAGCGCTTACGATGCTGGAGATGGCGCGTCAGGATATCTATCCTGCCGTCAACGGCTACATTGCGGAGCTCTGCTCGGTAATCGCATCCAAGCAGACCATCTCCTCCAAGATCAGCTGCGAAGCGGACATTACGCTTGCGGAGAAGCTCTCCACGATGAACGAGGCGATGGCAAACGCCATGAAGAAGCTGGAGACCGACCTCTCCGAAATGCCCGCAGCGATCGGGCCCGCGTCCCAGAAGATGGCGCACGTCATCGTGCCCGATATGGAAGCGGTGCGCGCCCTGGCGGACAGCATGGAGAAGCTCACCTCTTCCGATTACTGGCCGTATCCGAGCTATACGGATATGCTGTACAGTATTAAATGATTTTGAAAAGCATTTCTCGCGTGATACTTTGTCGCGCTATGGCAAGTTTCGGTCTCGTACGTCTCAGTACGTTCCCTCAACTTTTCTCGCGCTCCTCGTCTGACGCGGAACTGCTTTCCAAAATGTACAATAAGGTAATTGCTACGCGATGCCATGTCGCGCTGCAATACGATGCCGTAACTTCAGAGCGGATGCCGCCAAAGCGACATCCGCTCCTGTTGTCTGCCGGATGGTAAGCGTAATTTGTGTGAAATTACGGCTCGTTTTTGCATTTTTATTGACAAACGGCGGCTTTTCGTGTATGCTTTGTGAGGAGTAAACATTGTTATGAACGTACCTGTAAAAAAACTCAACGAACAAGCGCGCCTTCCCGTCTACAGCTCTCCCTATGCGGCGGGCGCCGATCTGTATGCCTGCGAGGGCGTCACGATCGCGCCCGGCGAGACGCAATTCGTGCATACGGGCATTGCGATCGAGCTTCCCCTCGGCACAGTGGGGCTTGTATACGCGCGCAGCGGGCTTGCCTGCAAGCAGGACTTAGCGCCCGCGAACAAAGTGGGCGTCATTGACTGCGACTACCGCGGCGAAATCATGATCGCGCTGCATAATCACGGCAAAGTTGAGCGCCGCGTCGGGCAGGGGGACCGCGTCGCCCAGCTCGTCATCGCGCCCTATTACGTCGCTCAGTTTTCCGAGGCGGACGAGCTCTCCGCAACCGTGCGCGGGGAAGGGGGCTTCGGCTCCACGGGCACGAAGTAAGGGGGACAAAGTATGCGAATGCGCAGAAAGCGCAATTTAGAACCGCGCATGGAGGCATGCGCGGCGCTCCTCATCGCGCGCGGGAAACCAATTAAAAACCTAAAGGAAGCGGCGCTGACCTACCGCGCCCTCGTCGACTATCGGGAACTGTTCGGCAACGACAACCCCGTTGAACTGGAAGTCGGCTGCGGCAACGGCGGCTTTATCGCGCAGCTTGCCGTGCGCCGTCCCGATACCAACTTTATCGCGGTTGAGGTGTGCACCAACGTCGTCCTCACCGCCATGGAGCGCATTCAGGCGGAGAACATTCCCAACGTGCGCTTCCTCAATGTCCCGGCGGAGATCCTGCCCTGTTACATCCCCGCACACTCCGTCGCGCGCATCTATCTCAACTTCTCCACGCCACTGCCCGAGGCGGGGCGGGAAAAACAGCGCCTGACGAGCGACAGGTTCCTCGCCATTTATAAGATGCTCCTGACGGACGGCGGGACGATCGAACAAAAGACGGACAGCGCGCCCTTCTTTGACTATTCCCTGCGCAAATACCGCGAGAACGGGTTTACGGTCAGGGACGTCACGCGCGATCTTCACAACAGCGCATATGCGCAGGAGAACATCGTCACCGAGTACGAGGCAAACTTCTCTTCAAAGGGCATGCCCATCTATCGCGCGGTGGCGCAGTATCATCAGGAGAAACCCATGAAATTTACCTATTTTATGCCCACCAAAATCATCTGCGGACGGGACTGCGTCGCGGAGCAGGGGAACCTTCTTAAGGACCTCGGCACGAGCGCGCTCATCGTCACGGGCAAGAGTTCCCAAAAGAACGGCGCTCTCGGGGACGTGCTGTCAGCCCTGGAAACGAACGGTCAGACGGCGACCGTCTATGACCGCGTCACGCCAAATCCCACCGTTGCCTGCGTACGGGAGGGCGTCGCGCTTCTTAAAAGCGCGGGCGCCGACTTCGTCGTTGCGATCGGCGGCGGCTCGCCCATGGACGCGGCGAAGGCGATCGCGACTCTCGCTGTGCAGGAGAGGACGGACGAGGAGATCTTTGCGGGCGGGTACGCGCCCGTCGCGCTTCCCATGGCGCATGTCCCCACGACGGCGGGCACGGGCAGCGAGGTCACGCCCTATTCCATCCTCACCAACGACGCAAAACGTACCAAGACGAGCATCTCAAGCCCCGCCATGTTCCCGCACCTTGCCTATCTGGACGGCAAGTATATGCGCGATCTGCCCGCCGCGACGACGGTCAACACGGCGCTGGACGCCTTCTCGCACGCCATCGAGGGCATGCTCTCCAGAAACGCGACGCCGCTCTCCGATGCCCTCGCCAGGGAGAGCCTGCGCATCCTCTATCCGCTGCTTTCAAAGACCTCGGGCGCGCTCACGTTGGAGGAGCGCGATACGCTGCTGTATGCCTCCGCGCTCGCCGGCATGACCATTGCGCAGTCGGGCACGACGGCGGTTCACGGCATGGGCTATTCGCTCACCTATTTTTACAACATTGACCACGGCAGGGCGAACGGACTTCTTTTGGGCGCGACGCTACGTCTGTGCGAAAAGAAGGGTGTTCCCGCGCTTCAGGAGATCTTGTCCGCCTGCGGCGATACGCTCGGCGGGGTGTGCGCGACCATCGACACGCTGCTCGGCGAACGTGAGGCGATTCCCGCGGCGCAGCTGGAGGAATTTGCGGCGGCGGTGAGCGAAAAGCATATCAAAAAGTCAAAGTACGAGCCGACGGCGGAGGAAGTCCGCACCATCTTCTTTACATCCCTGCGCACGCAAAAATAATGTCAGGGGATTGACGATATCAAAAAAATCGTGTATAATCGAGCTATCATCATGCAAGGCGCGCTGCTGCGCGCCGCGGAGTCAAACTATGTGGCATGAAATTTTATTCCGTGTGCTGAGCATCATCAACTATATCGTGCTCATCATCATTGCCATTCCCGTCTTTTTGCAGGTCATGTTTATCCTGCTCGGATTTCTCCCCAAAAAGCAGTGGAAGAAGAGCGACAAAAAGGGGCGCATTGCCTATCTCATCCCCGCGCATAATGAAGCGGACGTCATCTACGGCACCGTCAAGGCGGTTTTTGACGGACAGGAGTATCCCAAGGAACTGTTTGACGTCTACGTCGTCGCGCACAACTGTACGGACAACACGGCGGAACTTGCCGGGAAAGCGGGCGCAAAAGTACTCGTTCTCGACGATCCGCCCGGAGTAAAAACCTATCTCTATGCACCGATCCGTTTCGGGATCGAGCATCTTCTTTCCCTGGAAGGGGAACAGGCATATGATTTTGTTCTGCGACTGGATGCCGATAACCGTATCAATCCCGAATTTACCTCGCTCATGAACGACGCCTATCAGGCGGGCGTGGACTTTGCCCGCCCCTACGAGGGTGCCTTAAACGGCACGCAGAACTTCTATACCAAGGCATGTGCGATGATGTACGCCTTTGATTCGCGCTACGGCAGCCGCGTCCGCGAACGCCTGCACCTCGCCGCGCACGTCAACGGTCCCGGCGCTATGTTCAGCATGAAAATGCTGCGGGAATGCGGGGGCTATGACTGTACTTCCATATCCGATGATGCGGAGTTCAATATGAAGCGCATGTTTGACGGGTACAAAGGGCATTTCGTCGAAGAGGCGGTCGTCTACGAGGACATGCCGTCCTCCTATAAGGACACCTTAAACCGCAACAAGCGCATGGGCAGCGGCGCCTCCGGGCTGTTCAAGAAGAATGCCGGCAAACTCTGGGGACACTTCTTCCGCACGGGGGATTTTTCCTTCCTTGAAGTATACTTCCTGTTCTCGCTGAGCCTGCTCAACGTTTTGCTGTGCGTCTGGCTGCCGCTCTACTATATCTATCACTTTATTTACTGCGGCTTTGCGGGCTGGGGCGGCATGGAACTTGACATGCAGCCGCCCGAATATTATCAGGCGATGATCTGGAACACGGTATGGTGTGCCATCGGCATTGCGGTCGGGCTGTTCCTTCTGTTCGGATATGTGCAGGGTATTTTCCTTGCGCTCTCGGACTATAAAAAATTGGGCGCAAAGCGCCGCCGTGAGCTTGCGGGCACGGTACTGGGCTTCCCCGCCTTCCTCATCCTCTACGGCATCACGCTGCTCGTGGGCGCGTGCTCCAAACCGAGTTGGGGAAAGGTCGAGCGCAATGTCCCGCCGCCGCAAAAATAGGGGTGCGTGTATGGAATTTTCCGTCGAAGTCGAACATCTTTCCAAGTCGTACGGGGACGTCAGAGCAGTCAACGATATCTCCTTTGCCGTCAAAAAGGGCTCGCTGTTTGCCTTTCTCGGCGTGAACGGCGCGGGTAAGAGTACGACCATCAATATCATCTGCTCCATTCTGCAAAAGGATGCGGGCAAAGTCACGGTGTGCGGGCACGACCTGGATACGGAAAACGCCCTCATCAAGCAGGAGATCGGCATCGTGTTCCAGTCGAGCGTGCTCGATCACCAGCTCACCGTCTGGGAAAATCTCGATGTGCGCGCCTCCTTCTACGGTCTCTCGCATGCCGAAAAAAAGCGCAACGTGGAGCGTATCATCGAGCTTCTGTCCCTGCAGCCCATCTTGAAGCGCCCGGTCAAAAACCTCTCGGGCGGGCAGCAGCGCCGCGTGGATATCGCGCGCGCCATGGTGCACAGTCCGCGCCTGCTCATTCTCGACGAGCCGTCCATGGGACTCGATCCCAAGACCAGGCTCACCGTCTGGTCGCTCATCGACAGCATCCGCGCGGAGACGGGCATGACCGTCTTTCTTACCACCCACTATCTGGAGGAGGCGGAGAAAGCGGGCTACGTCGTCATCATGGACAAGGGGCAGATCATTGCCGAGGGCACGCCCAACGAACTCAAAAACCGCTACAGCTATGACAGTCTTTTAAGCTACATGAAGCGGGACGAGGCGTTCGAGCGTGGGCTTATGGCGGAGGGTTACCGCTTTTCCTACGACCCCGTCAAAAAGGCGTACCGCATCGTCATCGCGGACAGTGACGCCGCCAAAAAGCTCATGCAGGAATACGACGCGTTCACCTCGGACGTGGAGATCATCAAGGGGACGATGGACGACGTGTTCCTGAACGTCACGGGCAAAAATATTAACATTTCAGGTGAGGATCATGCAGAAAGCAGCAAAGCGTAGGGGGTCGGGAACGGAGATCTTTTTCCAGCTCACCCGCCGTCACCTGCTCGTCTTTTTCAAAAATAAAGTTCGGCTCATGTACACGCTTCTGGTGCCCGTCATCATCTTTGCGGTGTATATTCTCTTTTTGCGGGAACTGGAGCTCTCCACGGTGGAAAACACGCTCTACCGCCTGGGCATTCAGGCGGATGAGTCGCTCAACAAGTATATCCGCACGCTGGTCGATTCGTGGATGCTCTCGGGCATCGCGGCGCTCTCGACCATCACGGTTTCCTTGCAGACCAATACGGTGTTCGTCGAGGACAAACAGAACGGCGTCAACCGCGACTTTGCCTCCTCGCCCATCAATCGGAATACGCTCATCGGCAGCTATATCCTCTTCAATTTTTTGGTGACGCTGCTCATATGCGTGGTCTATCTCGCCATCTGTTTTATCTATCTCGCGTGCGTCAACGAATTTTTTCTCGACTTCGTGGATTTTGCGCAGATCTTCGGCATTCTGCTGTATGCGACAGTCTCCTCGACGCTCATGACGGTGTTCATCAGCTCCTTCATCAAGACGGAGGGGACGATGGCGAGCCTGATTGCCGTGTTCTCGACGGCGGTCGGCTTTCTCATCGGCGCGTACATGCCGCTCGGCATGCTGCCTGCGTGGGTGCAGTCTCTGTGCGCCTTTATCCCGGGGACGTACGCCTGCTCGCTGCTGCGCTACTCCTTTATGGCGACGCCGCTTGCCAAGCTCTCCGACTATGTCGTCAACGTCATGCAGGTCGCAAATGGACAGGAGCTGATCGACGCGATCACGGGGAGTTTCGGCTATCAGCTGGAGTTCATCGGCGTTCAGGTCAACGTGGAATTCCAGGCGGTCGCGCTCGCGATTTTTATTGTGATTTTTATTGTTCTCAACATTCTTTCCGGAAAAAAGCTCACGGATGTTTTGGGTGTTGGAAAGAAGCGCCGCAAAAAAGTGCACCATACTATGTCCGCCGCAGAGGGCGCGGGGCAGGAGCCTGAGAACGAACCGCAGGATATTTCCAAAAAAGAATGATTATAGAAGAAGCGCGCCGCGGAAACTTCCGCGGCGCGCTTGTAAATATGAAGTATATGAAGTTTCATTCCGGCTTACTTTTCCGCGTTTTGTGGGAAGAGCGCGCGGATCATCTCGGAGACATACCGCACGGGTACAAGCTCGATCTTTCCTGCGAATTTTTCGCAGGCTTTTTTGTTCTTTTCGGGAAGAATGACCCGCCTGAAGCCCATCTTAATGCACTCGTTGACGCGCTTATCGGCATATCCCACGCCGCGCACCTCGCCCGTTAAGCCCACTTCGCCAAAGACCGCCGTGAATTTGTCGACGGGCGTCATCTTCTCGGCGCTCGCGAGGGCGGCGCAGACGGCAAGATCGGCGCTCGGCTCACTTAAACGGATGCCGCCCATCGCATTGAGGTAGATGTCCTGCGTGCCAAGGGGCAGTCCGCACCGCTTTTCCAGCACGGCGACGAGGACGACGAGGCGGTTGAAGTCGACGCCAAGGGACATCCTGCGCGGCAGTCCGTACGCCGTCCTGCACATGAGCGTCTGGATCTCCACCATCATGCAGCGGTTGCCCGTCTCGCTCGGGGTGACGGCGGCGCCCGCCGCCTCGCCGCGCGTGTCGGAGAGGAACAGCCCCGAATAGTCGGTCACGCCGAAGATGCCGGCGTCCGTCATCTCGAACACGCCCACCTCCTGTACCGAGCCGAACCTGTTTTTGACGGCGCGCAGAATTTTGAAGTTCTCAGTGCGCTCGCCCTCGAAGTAGAGGACGGCGTCCATGATATGCTCCAACACTTTGGGACCTGCAAGCGTTCCCTCCTTGGTGACGTGTCCGACGAGGAAGAAGGTGATCCCGCGTGACTTTGCGATGCGCATGAGCCGTGCGGCGCACTCGCGCACCTGTCCGACGCTGCCCGCCGCCGATGTGAGCGCATCGGTGTAGATCGCCTGAACGGAGTCCACGATGACGTATTCCGCGCCCAGAATGCTCTCCTCTGCATTTTCAAGGTTGGTTTCATTGAGCAGGAGCAGCGTATCGGAGTTGAGCCCCAGCCGCTCACAGCGCAATTTGACCTGCGAACAACTCTCCTCGGCGGAGAGGTATAAAACGGTATGCTCCTTGGAAAGGTGCGCCGCGACTTGTGTCAAGAGGGTGGATTTGCCCACGCCGGGATCGCCGCCGACCAAGACGAGCGAGCCGCGCACGATGCCGCCGCCCAGCACGACGTCCAGCTCGGCAATGCCCGAGGAGACGCGCTCATATTTTTCGTACTTGACCTGCGAGAGGGGAAGGGCGCGCGAGACTGCCGTGCGCATGGTCTGTTTTTTGGAAGAGGTGAGAGTGGGTGCGATCAGCTCTTCGACGAGCGTGTTGAACTTCCCGCAGTCGGGGCAGCGCCCCAGCCACTTGGGCGAGGTATACCCGCACTCCGCGCATACAAATTGTGTCGTCGCTTTTGGCATAATGTTCCGTTCCTGTTTTCTTATTTGAGTGAAATGATGACTTTTATTTGCTTTGCCCTCCCTGCGCAAGGGAGGGTGTCCCAAAGGGACAGGAGGGTCGTTTAAACCCTTCCGACGGGCTGTCGCCCGCCACCTCCCCTAAAACTTTGTTTCAGGGGAGGCATTTGCGCCTTTTGCTATAATCATGCCGCAAGGAAAGTCGCGCCTTTCCGCAGCGGGACTCAATTTGCGCGGAAGCGCTTTTGCGGAAAAGTGAGCGGCACGCGCTATTTTGTTGCGACTGCGCGCCGCGAGAGAAGCCGAACGCAGAGCCGCATCGCGGCGAACGGTGGGTTTCTCTCAAACTCACGACTTTTTCTTTCGTCAGTTCGAAAGAAAAAGTGTGAACCAAATCTCAGATACAAGCAAAATCGCAATTTTGCGCAGTATGCCCCCATTTGCTGCTCACGCAGCTTGGGGGGAGAAAGTGAATCGCCGCAAACGATATTGTAAGCCCTTCCTGTTTGCGGCGAGAGAAAGAGGTGCCGTCAGGAGCTTGCTCCGTGTCGGCAGCCTTTTTCTCAAATCACAGAATTGCGCCTTTGCGTGAGAAAATTCGTGAATAGTAGCACCATTGCAAAGCAGGTGATGCCCTTCTCTTCGCCGACGTAGCCGAGGTGCTCGTTGGTGCCTGCCGCAATGCCGACGGCGTCAGGGAGGAGGGAGAGGGCGGCGGCGAGGTTTGCCCGCATCGCCTCGATATGCGGCGCAAGGCGGGGCTTCTGCGCCATAATTGTGAGGCTGACGTTTTTGGGCGCAAATCCCTGCTCTTTGACGAGCCGCACGACCTCGGCGAGCAGCGCCATACTGTCCGCGCCCGCAAAGCGCGCGTCCGTATCGGGGAAGTAGTGCCCGATATCCCTGAGCCCCGCGGCGGAGAGGAGGGCGTCCATCAGCGCGTGGACGAGCACGTCGCCGTCCGAGTGCGCCACAAGCCCGCGCGTGTGCGGAATGCGTACGCCGCCCAGCACGATATGATCGCCCTCGCCGAAAGCGTGCGTGTCGACGCCGAACCCTGCGCGCTCCGCGGGCGCAAAGTCCTCGGGATAGGTGAGCTTTTTGTTGGCGCGGTCTCCCAAAAAGAGGCGGGGCGGCGCAATATACGCCGCATATATGCCGCTGTCGTCGGTGAAGTCGTCCTCCCGCTCCTCGGAAAACGCCGCGGTGTACGCCCGCAGCAGCTCGTCGCGCAAAAAGCCCTGCGGGGTCTGCACGGTAAAGACATCTTTGCGCGCGGGGACGGAGACAATGCGGCCGTCCTCGGCAAGGACGGTCGTGTCCGTCGCGGGCAGGGCGCAGACGCCGCTGCCGAACGCCCTGACGCTCTCGATGCAGTCCTCGATGATCTTGTGCGTGACGAACGGGCGCGCCGCGTCGTGAACGAGCACGATATCCCCCTGCGCCGCTTGGAGTGCGGAATAGACGCTCTGCGTGCGCGTCCCGCCGCCGAGGACCGTGCGCGCGTGCGGGAAGGGGGAGAGAAGGGCGTCGATGCGCGCCCGGTCCTCCCCGCGGCAGGCGATAATGATCTCGTCCGCGATCGCCGCAAACGCGCTGACGCTGCAGACCAGTACAGGCAGCCCGTTGATCTCCCGCAGAATTTTGTTCTCGGAAAACCCCGCGCGCGAGCCGCTGCCCGCCGCGCAGAGGATGGCGGAGATCATGCGATGACCTCGTAGAGCGTGCTTGCCTCGTCCTTTTTTACCGTCTCCTTGATGGCGAGCACGCGGAATTTCAGCGTGCCCGAGGTGAAGGAGAGCTCCACCTCGTCGCCGATTTTGACGCGGTAGGCGGGCTTGACTTCCTTGCCGTTGACGCGGATCTTGCCCGCGTCCGCCGCCTCCTGCGCGACGGTGCGCCGCTTCAGGATGCGCGATACCTTCAAAAATTTATCGATCCTCATAAACTCCTCCCGCGCGCGTGCGCGCCTTCCTGAAAAATAGTGGTCGGATTTTGACGTATTTTCGCGAATTGCCGAAAAAATAAAAAATTCTTGCGAAAAGCTGTTGACATCTTTCCGCCGATGGGCTATAATAGCATAATGTATTACTATGCAATAATGCATTTTTGCGCCATTTTGCCCAAAACGGATGGGATTTTTCAGGGCGCAAACGCATTTTTCTTCCCTGTACTCCGCAGTATTATACCGCAAATATGCGCGCTTGTAAAGGGGAAGGGGCATTTTTAATTAGGAAAATTCGATTTTTATCGATGAAAAGATATACTCGGTAGATCGCGCAGAAAAAAACGTTAAAGGAGTATATTGCCGGATGAACTTACCCATTCACAAGTACGGGAAGACGGAGCGGCGCAAGTTCGGGAAGATCAACGAAGTCATCGATATTCCCAACCTCGTCGAGATCCAGAAGGAGAGCTACGACAGCTTTATCGGCGAAGGCATCTCTGAGATCTTTGAGGACTACTCGCCCATCACCGATTTCTCCGATCACTTCGAGCTGCACTTTTTGAGCCATGAGTTCGGGGATACGCCCAAGTATGACGAGAAAGAGTGCCGCAACCGCGATGCGACGTATGCGCTGCCCCTGCGCGTCAAAGTGCGCCTCGTCAACAAAGTCAAGGACGAGATCATCGATTCCGTCGTCTTTATGGGGGACTTCCCCCTGATGACGGAGAACGGCTCCTTCATCATCAACGGTGCGGAGCGCGTCATTGTCTCTCAGCTCGTCCGCTCGCCCGGCGTCAACAACGTCGCCGAGACGGACAAGACGGGTAAAAAGATCTACGAAACCACCGTCATCCCCAACCGCGGCGCGTGGCTGGAGTTCAAGCAGGATCCCCAGGGCGTGCTTTGGGTGAGCGTGGACAGAAAGCGCAAGCTCACCGCCACGGTGCTTCTGCGCGCCCTCGGGTACGGTTCCAACCGCGCCCTCGAGGAGTTGTTCGGCAACGATAAGATGATCGCCGCGACCATCGAGCGCGACGAGAAGGATACGCCGCCCATCAAGTCGGAATCGGACGGCCTCATTGCTCTGTACAGAAGACTGCGCCCCGGCGAAGTGCCCACCGAGGAGTCGGTGCGCCAGCACCTCAATAACCTCTTCTTCGATCCGCGCCGCTATGACGTGGTCAAGGTGGGGCGCTACAAGTTCAACAAAAAGCTCAACCTTGCGTACCGTCTGCCCGGCTGCCGCGTTGCGGACGACATCTTCCACCCCGAGACGGGCGAACTGCTCGCCTCCAAGGGCGAGAAGGTGAGCGAGGAGCAGGCGCGCGCCATTCAGAACGCGGGCATCGGCGAGGTGTTCGTCCTCGTCAACGATCCCGTGGACGGGGAGATCCGCCACAAGATCATCTCCAACAACACCATCGATTTCTCGGCGGTGTCGGACAAGAACCCCAAGGCGTTCGGGCTTCTCAAGACCATCTACTATCCCAACTTCAAGTTCAGCAAGGAGATCGCCGCAGCGTGCGAGACGATGAGCGTGGAGGAAGTCGCCGAGAAGTACCTCGACGAGATCAACGCCGTCTACTACGCCCGCGAGACCGCGCCCGAAGCGGATGAAAAGCAGGAGGAAAAGAAGAACCGCGAGAAGCGCAAGGAAAACCGCCTCAAGTTCGTCGCCGCCTGCAAGCTCTTCCACGAGCTGCTCGCCCGTGACGACAACGCGCAGTCCGCGAAGGTCGACCTTGCCGCAGAGGAGCGCGTGATGGGCGTCACGCCCGCCGAGAAGAAGGCGATCAAGCCGCTCGTCGAAAAGCTCAACCACAAGTGCATCACGGTGGACGACATCGTCGCCGCCGTCTCGACCAACCTCGATCTGCAGTACGGCATCGGCACCATCGATGAGATCGACCACCTCGGCAACCGCCGCGTGCGTTCGGTGGGGGAACTGCTGCAAAACCAGCTCCGCATCGGTATGGCGCGCCTCGAGCGCCTCATCAAAGAGCGCATGGCGACGCAGGATCCCAACGAAGTCACCCCTTCGGGGCTGATCAACGTGCGTCCCGTTTCGGCGGTCATCCGCGAATTTTTCGGGTCTTCCCAGCTGTCGCAGTTCATGGACC
>DXBS01000136.1 GCA_019116405.1 Candidatus Gallimonas intestinigallinarum
CCAAGAAGGAAGGGGCGGATGCCATCTGCCACGGCTGCACGGGCAAGGGTAACGATCAGGTGCGGTTTGAACTCACCATCAAGGCGTTTGCGCCCGAGATGACCATCATCGCGCCCTGGAGGATCTGGAACATCAAGAGCCGCGAAGAGGAGATCGAATACGCGGAGGCGCACAACATTCCTCTCAAGATCAACCGCGAGACCAACTATTCTAAGGATAAGAACCTGTGGCACCTCTCGCATGAGGGCCTCGATCTGGAGGATCCTGCCAACGAGCCGCAGTATGAAAAAGAGGGATTCCTGGAAATGGGCGTATCTCCTCTGCAGGCGCCCGATAAGCCCACCTATGTGAGTATCCGCTTTGAAAAGGGTGTTCCCACCGCGATCGACGGCAAGGAGATGGGCGCGGTCGAGATCGTCGAGACGCTCAACAAGATCGGCGGCGAGAACGGCGTCGGACTTGCAGACCTCGTCGAAAACCGCCTCGTCGGCATGAAGTCGCGCGGCGTGTACGAGACGCCCGGCGGCACCATCCTCTATGAGGCGCACAGGCTGCTGGAGACCATCACGCTGGACAAGGCGACCATGCACTACAAGCAGATGATCGCGATCAAATTCGGCGAAATGGTGTACGACGGGCAGTGGTTCACGCCCCTGCGCGAGGCGCTCTCCGCGTTTGTGACCAAGACGCAGGAGACGGTCACTGGCGACGTCAAACTGCGCATCTACAAGGGCAACGTCACGAGCGCAGGCATCACCTCTCCCAACTCCCTCTACAGCGAGGACATCGCGACTTTCTCGGACGACGGCGGCGCGTACTCGCAGAAGGACGCGGAGGGCTTCATCAACCTGTTCGGTCTGCCCCTCAAGGTCAAGGCGATGCTGGACGCGAAGAAGCTCAAGTAAACATGATCAAAGTATTTATCGACGGAAGTGCGGGGACCACCGGTCTCCGCATTCGTGAAATGCTGGGAAAACGGGAGGACATCTCCCTCATCGCGCTGCCCGAGCAGCTTCGCAAGGACGTCGCGGCGCGCAGGGACGCGATCAACGGAGCAGACGCCGTCTTTTTGTGCCTGCCCGACGACGCGGCGCGCGAGGCGGTCGGGTTGGTCGAAAACAAAAATACGGTCGTCATCGATGCTTCGACGGCGCATCGCACGTCGCCCGGCTGGGCGTACGGCTTCCCTGAACTCTCGGCAAGCCACCGCGCGGCAATCGTAAACGGCAAGCGCATCGCCAATCCCGGCTGTTATGCCTCGGGCTTTCTCGCGCTCGTCTATCCGCTCGTCGCGGCGGGCGTTCTTCCGAAGGACTATCCGCTCGTCTGTCATGCCGTCAGCGGCTATTCCGGGGCGGGCAAGAAGGGGATCGCGGAGTACGAGGCGGAAAACCGTCCCGAAAGTTACGATACGCCCCGCCTGTACGCGCTCACGCTTTCGCACAAGCACCTGCCCGAGATGCAGGCGGTGTGCGGCCTGACGCGGACGCCCGTCTTCAATCCCTATGTGTGCGACTACTACTGCGGTATGACGGTCAACGTCCCGCTCTTTTCAGACCTGCTCGCCGGGAAGGTGAGCGTCTCGGACGTCAAAGAACTTCTTCGTGCGCACTATGCGGGCGCGCACTTCGTGACGGTGGGCGAGGAGCCGAGCGGGTACATCTCGGCCAACACTTTAAGCGGTACCAACCGCATGGAACTGCTCGTCAACGGCAACGAAGATCGCATCCTTCTGACGGCGCGCTTTGATAATTTGGGAAAAGGCGCCTCGGGCGCTGCGATTCAGAACATGAATCTTGCGCTTGGGCTTGACGAATGTCTTTCTTTGTGATATAATCGTAAGGATAGTGAGATTTATGGTACAGCAGATTTCGGGCGGCGTATGCGCGCCCAAGGGATTCCGCGCCAATGGTGTGCACTGCGGGATCCGCAAAAACAAAGGAAAGAAGGATTTGGCGCTCATCGTTTCGGACGTGCGTTGCGCGGCGGCGTGCGTGTACACGACCAACCTCGTCAAGGGCGCGCCCATCCTCGTGACGCAGAAGAACGTCGCGGACGGCTATGCGCAGGCGGTCATCGTCAACAGCGGTAACGCCAATACCTGCAACGCAAACGGCGTGGAGATCGCCGAGGCAATGTGCGCGCTCGTCAAACAGCACACGGGTATTTCCGCGGGCGACGTCATCGTGGCGAGCACGGGTGTCATCGGTCAGACGCTCTCCATCGATCCGATTGCGGGCGGCATGGAGGGGCTCACAAAGGGGCTTGGCGACAACAGCGGCGCGGCAGCAGAGGCGATTATGACGACGGACACCGTCAGAAAGGAGATCGCGTTCTCCTTTGAACTGGGCGGCGTGACGTGCAGGATGGGCGCGATCTGCAAGGGTGTCGGCATGATCTGCCCTAACATGGCGACCATGCTCATGTTCATCACGACGGACGCGGCGATCAGTCCCGCCATGCTGCAAAAGGCGATCTCGGCGGACGTAAAGGATTCGCTCAATATGCTCTCCGTCGACCGCGACACCTCCACCAACGATACGCTCGCCATTCTTGCGAGCGGGCTGGCGGGAAATGCTGCGATCACCGAGGAGAACGAGGACTATAACATCTTCTGCGAGGTGCTGCACGCCGTGACGACGGCAATGTGCAGGAAGCTCGCCGCCGACGGCGAGGGTGCGACAAAGCTCATCGAGTGCCGCGTCAGAGGTGCAAAGACCAAGCAGGACGCAAGACTGGCTGCCAAGTCGGTCATCAACTCCAACCTCGTCAAGGCGGCCATGTTCGGCGCGGACGCCAACTGGGGCAGAGTGCTGTGTGCGCTCGGCTACGCGGGCGCCGATCTCGATGTGGACAAGATCGAAGTCGCGTTCACGTCCGCCGCGGGCAGCATCCTCGTCTGTGAAAACGGAAGGGGCGTGCCCTTTTCCGAGGAGGAGGCGAAAAAGGTGCTCTCGGAAAAGGAGATCGTCATCGCGGTGGACTGCAAGGACGGCGATTTCGACGCGACGGCATGGGGCTGCGACCTCACCTATGACTATGTGAAGATCAACGGAGATTACAGAACGTGACGCAAAAGGAAGCACAGGCAGAGATCCTTCTCGAGGCGATGCCCTATATCGAGAAGTATCAGAATAAGATCCTCGTCGTCAAATACGGCGGCAACGCCATGACGGATGAGACACTCAAACAGTTGGTCATGCGCGACATGACCCTTTTGCAGTTCGTCGGCATCAAAGTCGTTCTGGTACACGGCGGCGGACCGGAGATCTCCCAGACCTTGAAGCGCATGGGCATCGAGTCCCGCTTTGTCGGCGGACTCCGGTATACCGATGAAGAGACGGCGGAAGTCGTGCGCATGGTGCTCGCGGGTAAGGTGAACAAGGGGCTTGTGCACATGCTCGGCGCGCTGGGCGCGCGGGCGATCGGGCTTTCGGGCATCGACGGCAGGATGCTCCTTTGCAGCAAGGAGAGCGAGGAGCTCGGCTTTGTCGGCAAGATCGATCAGGTGGATACCCACGTCATCACCAGCTGTCTGGATGCGGGCTATCTCCCCGTCATTTCCTCCGTCGGGTTTGACGATGCAGGCAATATCTACAACGTCAACGCCGATACGGCGGCATCTGCCATTGCAGGCGCACTGAAGGCGGAGAGCCTCATCCTCATGACGGACGTGCGCGGGCTTCTGCGCCGGAAGGACGATGAATCGAGCCTCATCAAAAAGGTGTACGTCTCGGACATTCCCTCTCTGGAGAAGGAGGGCGTCATCTCGGGCGGCATGATTCCCAAGATCCATTGCTGCCGCGACGCCATCCGCAACGGCGTGCACCGCGTATTCATCACGGACGGCAGAGTCAAACATTCCATATTGCTCGAGCTCCTCTCCAACGAGGGGCAGGGTACGATGTTCGTAAAAGGTGACTGATCGCAGTCGCCTCTTTTGCGATATATAAGGAGAGATCATGGATTTTAATGAGATAAAGACGCTTGACGGGGAGTACCTCGCCAAGACATACGCACGCTATCCCGTCGCGCTCGTCGGCGGCAAGAACGCAACGCTCACGGACAGCAACGGGAAGCAGTATATCGACTTCGGCTCTGGCATTGCGGTCAATATCTTCGGCGCAAACGACGAGGAATGGAAGCAGGCAGTCATCGAGCAGCTTGGCAAGATCCAACACGTCAGCAACTATTACTACGCAGAGCCGCAGTCCCGCCTCGCGCAGATGCTGTGCGAACGGACGGGCGCAAAGCGGGTATTCTTCTCCAATTCGGGCGCGGAGGCGAACGAATGCGCCCTGAAGGCGGCGCGCAAGTACTCCTTCATGAAGTACGGCGCGGGGAGAAGCAAGATCGTCTCCTTAAAGGGGAGCTTCCACGGCAGGACGCTCTTCACGCTCACCGCGACGGGGCAGGATGAATTCCACAAGTACTTCGATCCCTTTGTCCCCGGCGTTTCTTATGCTTCGCCCGATATGGCGGAGATCAGGAAAGTTGCGGACACGGACGCCTGCGCCGTGATCATCGAGTGCGTGCAGGGCGAGAGCGGCGTCAACGCGCTGCCCAAGGCGTTTGTTTCGGCGCTGGGTGACTGGTGTAAACAGAGCGACGTCCTGCTCATCTGCGACGAAGTGCAGAGCGGCAACGGCAGATGCGGTACGCTGTACGCCTATGAGCAGTACGGCATCACGCCCGATATCGTCACGACGGCGAAGGGGCTCGCGGGCGGGCTTCCCATCGGCGCATGCCTCTTCTTTGAAAAGACGGAAAACGCGCTCGGCGCGGGCGATCACGGCTCGACGTTCGGCGGAAATCCCGTCTCGTGCGCCGCGGCGTGCAACGTCATCGGGCGGCTCACCAAGGAATTCCTGCTCGAAGTACAGGGCAAGGCAGCCTATATGCGCGCCAAACTCAAGGATTTTGACGGCGTGAAGGAAGTGACCGGCCTGGGGCTGATGATCGGTCTGACGGTCGCAAAGCCCGCCAAAGAGGTGGCTGCAAAGTGCCTGGAAAAGGGACTTCTCGTCCTCACCGCACACGAGCGGGTGCGTCTCGTTCCGCCGCTCACTATTACAAAAACGGAGATGGATGAGGGATTGTCCATCCTCAAAGGGGTGCTTCAATGAAACATTTACTCAAACTTGCGGACCTTTCGCGGGAGGAGATCCTCTCCGTCCTCAACCTCGCCGACCAGCTCAAGTACGAGCGCAAGCACGGCATCTACAAAGACTACTTAAAGGGCAAAAAACTGGGCATGATCTTCCAGAAGTCCTCCACGCGCACCCGCGTCTCCTTTGAAGTGGGCATGTACGAGCTGGGCGGCAACGCGCTGTTTCTCTCCAACCGCGACCTGCAGATCGGGCGCGGCGAGCCCGTGCAGGACACGGCGCGCGTTCTGTCGCGCTATCTCGACTGCATCATGATCCGCACCTTTGCCCAGCAGGAGGTGGAGGACCTTGCAAAATACGGCTCCATTCCCGTCATTAACGGACTGACCGACTACTGTCATCCCTGCCAGGTGCTCGCCGACCTCATGACCATCCGCGAGAAAAAGGGCTCGTTCAAGGGGCTGAAGATGTGCTTTATCGGCGACGGCAACAATATGGCGAACTCCTTGATGGTGGGTGCCATCAAGACGGGCATGTCCTTTTCCATCGCCTGCCCCGAAGGGTATGAGCCGGACGCGCAGCTCATCACGTGGGCAAAGGAGAACGGCTCGTTCACGATGACGACGGACGTCCTGAAGGCGGCAGAGGGCGCGGACGTCGTCTATACCGATGTCTGGGCCTCCATGGGGCAGGAAGAGGAGAAGGCAAAGCGCGAGAAGGCGTTTGCTGGCTATCAGGTCAACGAAGCGGTGATGGCGGCGGCGCATCCCGACGCGATGGTGCTGCATTGTCTGCCTGCACACCGCGGCGAGGAGATCACGGCGGAGGTCTTTGAGGCACATGCGGATGAGATCTTTGAAGAAGCGGAAAACAGACTGCACGCGCAGAAGGCAGTGCTGTGTAAAGTCATGCAATAAAGCGGAAGGAGAACATATGAATAAGAAAGTCTATCTCACGCTGGAAAACGGCAAGGTGTTTGAAGGGTATTCCTTCGGCGCAGACAGGGAGGTCGTGGGCGAGCTCGTCTTTACCACCGGTATGACGGGCTATATCGAGACGCTTACAGACCCGAGTTATTACGGGCAGATCGTCACGCAGACCTTTCCTCTCATCGGCAACTACGGCGTCATTCCCGCCGATATGGAGAGCAGGAAATGCTGGCTTACGGCATATGTCGTGCGTGAGAAATGTGATACGCCATCGAACTTTCGCTGTGAACTGACGCTTGAACAGTTCTTAAAGGAGCAGAATATTCCCGCCCTGTACGGTGTTGATACCCGGGAATTGACGCGAATCGTGCGCGAAGCGGGTGTCATGAATGCAGCCATTACCTATAAACCGCTCGCCGATCTTGCGGAATTGAAAAAGTATCGTGTCCGCGATGCCGTGAAATCCGTTTCCTCGCATGAGGTTCGTGAACGGGGCGAAGAAAAAGACCTCAGGGTTGTCGTATATGATTTCGGTGCGAAGGGTAATATCGTGCGTGAACTCGTCAAGCGCGGATGCCATGTCATCGAGGTGCCTGCGGAGACGACGGCAGAGCAGGCGCTTTCCTATGCTCCGGACGGCATTATGCTTACAAACGGGCCGGGCGACCCTGCCGAAAATGTGGAGATCGTCGAGAATGTCAGAAAGTTTATCGGTAAAAAGCCCATTTTCGGCATCTGCCTCGGACACCAGCTTTTCGCGCTCGCGATGGGCGGACAGACGCGCAAGATGAAGTACGGCCACCGTGGCGCCAACCAACCGGTCAAGGATCTCTCGACAGGGAAAGTGTTTATCACCTCGCAAAACCACGGATACGAGGTCGTAAGCGAGTCTGTTAAAAACGGTACGCTCAGTTTTATCAACGCCAACGACGGTACTTGCGAGGGCGTGGACTATCCTGCCGTCAATGCGACGACGGTGCAGTTTCATCCTGAAGCCTGCGGCGGTCCGCATGACGCCAATTACCTGTTCGATCGCTTTATTGCCAACATGAGAAAGGAGAAAGGATATGCCGAAGAGAAGTGATATCAAAAAGGTGCTCGTCATCGGATCGGGACCCATCGTCATCGGTCAGGCGGCGGAGTTTGACTATGCAGGCGCGCAGGCTTGCCGCGTTTTAAAGGACGCAGGCGTCAACGTCGTCCTGTGCAACTCCAACCCCGCGACCATTATGACGGACAAGATGCTCGCCGACGAGATCTATCTGGAGCCGCTGACGCTTGATTCCCTCAAGCGTATTATTATCAAGGAACGCCCCGACTCCCTGCTTGCATCTCTTGGCGGACAGACGGGACTTACCATGGGTTGCAAGCTCGCCAAGGAGGGCTTCTTGGACGAGTGGGGCGTCAAACTCATCGGCACCAAGCTGGATGCCATCGACAGGGCGGAGGATCGCGAACTCTTCAAGGAGACGATGCAGAAGATCGGGCAGCCCGTCGTGCCTTCGGATATCGCCTACACGGTGGACGAGTGCGTCGCGATCGCCGAAAAGTTGGGCTATCCCGTCATCGTGCGCCCCGCATTCACGCTGGGCGGCGCGGGCGGCGGCGTCGCGTACGATGAGGAGGAATTGCGCCTCATCTCGCACAACGGGCTCATGCTCTCGCCCATCACGCAGGTGCTCATTGAAAAGTACATCGGCGGCTGGAAGGAGATCGAGTTCGAGGTACTGCGCGACAGCGCCGGCAACGTCATCACCGTCTGCTCGATGGAGAACTTCGACCCCGTCGGTATCCACACGGGCGACTCCATCGTCATCGCGCCCGCCGTCACGCTCTCCGATAAGGAATATCAGATGCTGCGCACGGCGTCGCTTGATATCATCACCGAACTCGGCATCGAGGGCGGCTGCAACTGCCAGTTTGCGCTGCATCCCGACAGCTTTGAATACGCGGTCATCGAAGTCAATCCCCGTGTGTCGCGTTCCTCGGCACTTGCAAGTAAGGCGACAGGATATCCCATCGCAAAAGTGGCAACCAAGATTGCGCTCGGCTACACACTGGACGAGATCAGAAACGACGTTACGGGCAAAACGTATGCATGTTTTGAGCCTGCGATCGATTACGTTGTCGTGAAGCTTCCCAAATGGCCCTTCGATAAGTTTTTGTATGCGGGAAGAACGCTCGGTTCGCGTATGAAGGCGACGGGTGAGGTCATGGCGATCGGAACCTCCTTCGAGCAGGCGATCATGAAGGCGGTGCGCGGCGCGGAGATCTCTCTCGATACGTTAAACCATCCCAAGTTTGAGCCGATGAGCATCGAACAGCTCCGCGAAGAACTGCATAAAATGACAGACGAGCGCTTATTCGCCGTCTATCAGGCGCTCAAAAAGGGTATCTCCATCGATGAGATCTATGCGACCACCAAGATCGACGAATGGTTCCTTGCAAAGCTCAAAAACCTCGCAGACTATGAGGCAGAGATCACGGGCAAAAAGCTGACGCGCGCGCAGTATCTGGAGGGCAAGCGCATCGGCTATACGGACAAGGCGCTGGAGCGCTTCTCGGGCGAGAAGCTGCCCGCGCACCGCCGCGCCGTGTTTAAGATGGTCGATACCTGCGCCGCGGAGTTCTCGGCAAAGACGCCTTACTTTTATTCGACCTACGACGAGCTCGATCACGACGAGGCGCTGCCCTTCGTCCAAAACAGCACCAAAAAGCGCGTCATCGTCATCGGATCGGGACCTATCCGCATCGGACAGGGCATTGAGTTCGATTATTCCTCCGTCCACTGCGTCTGGACGCTCAAGGAACTGGGCTACGAAGTCATCATCATCAACAATAACCCCGAGACGGTCTCTACCGACTTTGATACGGCGGACAGACTGTACTTTGAATCTCTGACCCCTGAGGATGTTCAGAATGTCATCGATGTGGAGAAGCCGTATGGCGTCGTCATCACCTTCGGCGGACAGACGGCGATCAAACTGTGCGGATATCTCGCAAAGAAGGGAGTGCGCATCCTCGGCACGAGCGCGGACTCCGTCGACATGGCGGAGGATCGTGAGCGCTTTGACGAGCTTCTGGAGCACTTCCACATCGCTCGTCCCAAGGGACTGACGGTCATGACCAAGGAAGAGGCGATCCATGCTGCAGAGACGCTGGGCTATCCCGTCCTGCTGCGCCCGTCCTATGTCATCGGCGGGCAGAACATGACGATCGCCTTCACCGAGAACGATATTTCGCGGTACATGGACGTCATCCTCGCCCAGCACATTGAAAATCCCGTGCTGTGCGATAAGTACCTCATGGGCAGCGAGCTGGAAGTGGACGCGATCTCGGACGGCGTGGACGTCCTCATCCCCGGCATCATGCAGCACATTGAGCGCGCGGGCGTGCACTCGGGCGACTCCATCGCCGTGTATCCGCCCTATCATCTGAGCGACGCGATGCTGGAGAAGATCGTGGATATCTCCACCAAACTTGCGCTCTCCTTAAAGACCAAGGGGCTCATCAATATCCAGTACCTCATCTATCAGAACCAGCTGTACGTCATCGAGGTCAATCCGCGTGCTTCGCGCACCATTCCCTATATTTCCAAGGTGACGGGGGTGCCCATGGTTGAGCTTGCGACCAAGATCATGGTGGGCGCGAAGCTGAAAAAGCTCGGTTACGGCACGGGGCTGTATCCCAATTCGCCCTATGTCGCGGTCAAGGTTCCCGTATTCAGCTTTGAAAAGCTCAACGACGTCAACAGCCAGTTGGGTCCCGAGATGAAGTCGACGGGCGAGGTTCTGGGCATCGGCAAGACCATCGAGGAGGCGCTCTTCAAGGGACTCGTCTCCGCGGGCTTCAAGATGTGCCATCCCACCGCGCAGAAGCCCGTCGGCGTGTACTTCACCGTCAACGATCAGGACAAGTTCGAGATCGTCTCCATCGCAAAGAAGTTCGCCGACCTCGGCTGTAACCTCTATGCGACGGCGGGCACGGCAAAGGTCATCTCCGACCTGGGCATCGACGTCACCATCGTCGACCGGCTCAAGGCGACCAAGCAGGTCTCCAAGCTCATGGACGACGGCAAGATCGACTATATCATCTACACGGGCAAGACGGACGTCGACTCCATCAACGACTATATCGAACTGCATCATCACGCCATCCTTCTGGGCATCACGGTGCTTACTTCCCTGGATACGGCAAATGCGCTGTGCGATATCATCGCAAGCAAGTTCACCGAATACAACACCGAACTTGTGGATATCAACAACCTGCGCACCAAAAAGACGGAGATCTCCTTCGTCAAGATGCAGTCCTGCGGCAACGACTATATCTACTTTGAGGATCTGGACGGCAAGATCACCTGTCCCGAATCATTGGCGGTCAACTTTGTCGACAGGCACTACGGCATCGGCGGCGACGGCATCGTGCTCATCGAGCGCTCTGATGTTGCAGACGCCAAGATGCGCATCTTCAATCAGGACGGCAGCGAGGGGCAGATGGCGGGCAACTCCATCCGCTGCGTTGCCAAGTACCTCTATGAAAAGGGCATCGTCAAAAAAGAGACGATGACCATCGAGACGCTGAGCGGCGTCCGCGAGGTCAAGGTGTACTCCTTCGGCGGTATCGTGACGTCGGCGAGCGCGGACCTCGGGAAAGCGGTGCTGGACGGCGAGAAGATCCCCTCCGTCTGGAAAGGGGAGAAGATCGTCGGTCAGCCCATGGAGATCGACGGCGTGACCTATCATGTGACGCTCGTCAACATGGGCAACCCGCACTGCATCATCTTCTGCGACAAGGTGGACGACGTCCCCGTGGAGACGCTCGGACCCAAGATCGAGCACAGCGAGTACTTCCCCGCCAAGACCAACGTGGAGTTTATCCGCGTCGTCAACGAGAGCACGATCAAGATGCGCGTCTGGGAGCGCGGCAACGGCGAGACCTGGGCGTGCGGCACGGGTGCAGCGGCGGCGGCAGTCGCGTGCGTCCTGAACGGACTTTGTAAGATGGATACCGATATCACCGTCAAGGTCAAGGGCGGCGATCTTGTGGCGCACTATCGCTCGGAGGACGGCCACGTCATCCTGACGGGTAACGTGGAAAAAGTCTACGATGGGACGGTGGAGTTCTGATGGCGCGCACGACGTTTTACGAGGAGAGCGCGATCTCCGTCAACGCCCGCGCGGAGGAGCGCGTGGCGCGGGCATTCAACATTGTCGGCATCATCTGCCTTGTCATGGCGGGCATCATTATCCTGATGTCACTGACGATCGTCCCCACCTGGATCGGGACGTACGTGGAGGGCGAGGTCACGCTGGCGTGGCTGATCGCACAGCTCGTGATCTGGGCGATGCCGATCGTGGCGCTGATCGGAATATTCTTTCTCTTTTGGTTTTTCAAGCGCAAGAAGAACGTTAGCTTCGACTATACCTTTGTCGAGGACGAAGTGCGCATCACCAAGGTGTTCAACGGCAAGTCGCGCAAGCATCAGTGCACCCTGAATGCGGAGCAGATGCTCAAGATCGGCTATGCGGACAAGGATTCCTTCCAGCGTACGTTGGAGGGGGTCCGCAACAAAAAGGCGGTCTATTTCACGCCCAACAAGGAGCCGGCAGAGGGGAAGATGTTCATCTATATCCTCTATTCCACCTCGATCGAAAAGACGCTCTACGTCCTCGAATGCCGCCAGCAGCTATTGGAGTTTATTGTCATGGCGGCAGGTATCAACAAGTTTGAAAGAAGATGATCTATCTTGATAATGCAGCGACAACGCGCCCCTCAAACGGGGCGCTTGCGCGCGCAAATACCTATCTCACCGACTGCTACTATAACCCGTCCGCGCTCTATCACGGCGGCGTCGAGGCGCACCGCTTTCTGACGCAGGCGCGCAGCGCGCTGCTGTCGCGCATCGCCGATCCTGCGGCATTCGAGCTCATCTTTACCTCCTGCGGGACGGAGGCGGACAATCAGGCGGTCTTCGGCGCGGGAAGGCGCGGGAACGTCGTCACGACGGCGGGGGAGCATGCGGCGGTCTATGAGAGCTGTAAGGAGCTAAAAAACCGCGGCGTAGAGCCGCGCTTCGCGCCGCTGCACGCGGACGGCAGCGTCGATGTCGAGGCGCTCTTGTCCCTCGTGGATGACAAGACGTCGCTCGTGAGCGTCATCCACGTCTCCAACGAGACGGGCGCCGTCAACGACATTGCGGAAATCGCAAGACGCGTCAAGCAAAAGAATGCGCGCACCGTCTTTCACAGCGACGGTGTGCAGGCGTTCGGGAAACTTCCCGAGCGCCTTACAAAGGACATTGACCTGTACACGATCAGCGCGCATAAGATCGGCGCGCTCAAGGGCACGGGGGCGCTCATCCGCAGAAAGGCGTACACGGCGCTGCCCGCCTTTGTCTGCGGCGGCGGGCAGGAAAACGGGCTGCGCAGCGGCACGGAGAACGTGTTCGGCATCGCCTGCTTTCACTTTGCCGCCGAGGAGAAGTTTGCCTCGATGAAGGAGGACGGTGTCCGGCTGGCGGAGTACAAAGAACTGCTCTGGTCGCTGCTCGATCATGCGCAGTTTACGCGCCTCTCGCCCGAGAGCGGCTCGCCCTATATCCTGACGGTCTCGGCGCGCGGCAAGCGGGGCGAGACGCTGCAGCGCATGCTCTGGGACAGGGGGGTCGCGGTCGGCACGGGGAGCGCCTGCAATTCCAAAAAGCCGCACAGCCGCGTCCTGGAGGCGTGCGGGTATGCGCCCGATGTTCTGGACGGCGTCCTGCGCGTGAGCTTCTGTCCGCAGACGACAGAGGAGGACGTGCGCCTTGCGGCGGAGGCGATGAACGAGGCGGCGCGCGCCTTCGGAGGAGTTTGATTGCATGGAAAAAGTTGTCATTGTCCGCTATGCGGAAATTCATTTAAAGGGCAAGAACCGCGGCTACTTTGAGCGCGTGTTCTGCGTCAATCTGGAAAAGGCGCTCAAAGGGCTGCGGCACGAACTGCGCCGTACGAGCGGGCGCTATCTCATCGCCGCCTTTGACGAGGCGGACGCGGAGGAGATCTTAGATCGCGTCTCCCGCGTGTTCGGCGTACATTCCTATTCGCTCGGGTACCGCGTTCCCAGCGATCTGGACAGTATCTTTGCGGCGGCGCGCATCGTCTGCCCGCAGAGCGGCACGTTCAAGGTGGAGACCCACCGCGCGGACAAGCGCTATCCGATGACGTCGCTCGAGATCAGCGCGGCGATCGGCGGCAGGCTTCTGGACGTCAACTCCGCGCTCAGAGTGGACGTACACGGCCCTCAACATACCGTCTATCTCGATATCCGCGAGGAAGGGACGGCGCTCGTGTTCGGCACCTTTGAGGAGGGCGCGGGCGGCATGCCCGTCGGGACCTCGTCCAAGGGGCTGCTGCTCATCTCGGGCGGCATCGATTCCCCCGTCGCGGGCTATATGATGGCAAAGCGCGGCATGGAAGTGGAGTACCTGCACTTCCACAGCTATCCCTATACCAACGAGCAGGCAAAGGACAAGGTCGTTGAACTTGCGCGCATCCTCTCCCGCTATGCGGGCAGTGAGTCGCTCGCGACGGTCAAGGTGACGCACATTCAGGAGGAGATCCATAAAAAGTGCGCGCCCGAGCTCAACGTGACCCTTCTCCGCCGCTTCATGTTCCGCATTGCAGAGCGCGTCGCGAAGAAAAAGGGCGCGAAGTGCCTTATCACGGGCGAGAGTCTTGGTCAGGTCGCCTCGCAGACGATGGAGGGCATCACCTCCTCCAATGCCGTGGTGACGCTGCCCGTCTTGCGTCCGCTCATCGGGTTCGATAAGGAGGAGATCATCGTGCGTGCCAAGAAGATCGGCACCTACGATACCTCCGTCCTGCCCTATGAGGACTGCTGCACCGTGTTTCTGCCGGAATTTCCCGCAATCAAACCAAAGCTCTCCTTCATCGAAGAAGAGGAGAGCAAGCTGGATGTCGCGGGTCTGGTCGAAGAGGCGCTCACGACGCTGGAGCGCATCTCCATTCACTGATCGAGCCACCAGTCGTCGGGCGTCGAAGTTGTGTGCGGCAGCGTGACGGCGGGCAGAACGACGGGCGTCCCCGTATAGTTCTTGTATTTCGGAATGACCGTATAGACGTACGTCTCGCCCGCGCGGACGGAATTGTCGCAGACGGTATCGCGGTAGGCGCCGCTGTAGATCGTGGCAGTTTTGCCACGATTTTCTCTTTTTATCTCATAGTCGTAATACTGCGTGCGGGAGAGCGCGATCGTGACCGTCCCGCCACTCACCCGGATATCGGGCGTACGGATGCTCGGCATGGAGAAGCGCGTACATACTTCGCCGGGCGCCGCATTTGCGCGAAAGAGCTCCGAAAGGCTCGTTGCGGGCGGCCCGACGGGGTCGGCGAGCAGAATGGTGTGTTCGTTTTCATACGCCGTGCGGTCAAAATTCAGCCGCACGACGTCAGAGCACTCTTTGAACGGAGTGGGCGCGCCGCCCTGATAGAGCGCGCGCATGACGGCAAGGACGGCGTTTGCCGGCAGACCGCCGCCCGTTGCTTCGACGGGGGAGTTGTCGGCATTGCCCATCCAGGCGGCAACGACGTGGTCCTTGGTATAGGCGATGCAGTAGGCATCCGTATTGCCCGCGGGAGTTCCCGCCGTGCCCGTCTTGGCGCAGACGGGGAAGGAAAGGGCGCGCAGCTTTTTTGCGGTGCCCTCCTGCACGGTCGTCTGCAGCATGTCGCTTACCAGCCAGCTCACGTCCTCGGAAAAGACGCGCTCCTGTCCGGCGGCGTGGGAATAGAGCACATTGCCCCGCTCGTCCTCGATGCGGGAGATATATCCGGAGGGCGCATACATGCCGCCGCTCGCGAAGGTCGCGTACCCGTCGGCGAGGGCGGGCAGCGTGAATCCTTCCTTCATGCCGCCGAGGGCGAGGGCAAGGGACTTGTCATCGTCGGGAACAAAGAGGCGCATCTTGTCAAGATAGCTTGTTCCCGTGGCAATGCCCATCTCGTTGAGCACGCGCACGGCGGGAATATTGACACTGTGCGCCAGGGCATACCGTACGCTCATATATTCGCCCGTCGCGCCGTCATAGTCGTCAGGGGAATACCCGCCAAAGTCCGTCTTTTTGTCGAGCAACGGGGTCGCGGGACTGATGAGGTTCTCCTCCAGTGCGGGACCATAGACAAGGAGGGGTTTGATCGTGGAGGCGGGCAGGCGCTTTAATACGCCCGCCGTCGCGTGCAGAGCGCACACGGCATTGCGCTCGTTGTCGCGCACCAGCATGCACAGATCGGAATCCGCCTGCGTCTGTTCCAGTTCCGCCTGCAGGGCGGGTTCAAAATAGGTATAGATGCGCAGCGTTCCCCAGTCGCCCGACTTGGCGTCGGGAAAAAGCGACGCAAGTTCGTCAAAGACGCAGTCGACGTAGGCATTGCCTGCGGTCGTCGGCGCAGGGGAGAGGGGGAGCGGCTCGTTGTTTGCCTTACGGAATTGGGCGTCGTCCAAATACCCCTGTTCGTGCATGAGGCGCAGCACCAGTTCCCGCCGCGCGCTGCAGGCCTCTGCGTCGCGGAAGGGAGAATAGCGGTTGGGCGACTTGATGATCGCGGCGAGCATGGCGCCCTCGGCGACAGTGAGCTCGTCTGCGGTCTTGCCAAAGTAAAACTGCGCGGCGCTCTCAATGCCGAATGCGCTGTGACCGAAGTAGATGGAGTTTAAGTAGAGCGTCAGAATTTCATCCTTGCTGTATTGCTTCTCCAGCGCCCTTGCCAGCTTGATTTCCTTGAGCTTTCTCGTGATGGTCTTTTCGCTCGTTAAGTGGGTGTTCTTGATGAGCTGCTGGGTAATGGTGGAGGCGCCCTCGGCAAAGGAAAAGCTGGTCACGTTGCGAAAGAGCGCCGCAAGCATGCGTTTCGTGTCCACGCCGTGGTGGGAATAGAAGCGCTTGTCCTCAACGGCGATAAACGCCTGTTTGACGTGGTCGGGAATGTGCGCCGCGTGCGCCTGCGCGGAGACGGGCAGCTCCTGTCCTTCCCTGTCATAGAGGTGGATATACGCCGTCTCGGGCAGAAGTTTGGAATCATCGAGCTTTGTGCCCGCCGTCACGCCGAAATAATAGAGGAAGAGCGCCGCGGCGATGATCGCGAGGATCCCGAGTACGATGCCGACGATGGTGAGAGTACGTTTCATCGCTCGCAGTATGTGCTTTGTGCGGAAATTTTCACGCGATCCGCCCGCTTTTGTTGAAACCTGCGCCGTTTTATGGTATAATGTAATATCGGAGCAAACCATGACACTCAGAGAAATTGTAGACAAGAGCAATAAAATCGTATTTTTCGGGGGCGCGGGCGTCTCCACCGAGAGCGGGATCCCCGATTTTCGCAGCGAGGACGGGCTGTACCGCCAGAAGTACGATGTCCCGCCCGAAACCATGCTCAGCAGCGATTATTTTTATGCGCACACGGCGGACTTTTACCGCTTCTACCGCGACAAGATGCTTCCGCTCTCCGCGCAGCCCAACGCCGCGCATCAAAGGCTCGCCCAGTGGGAGCGGGCGGGTAAACTTCTTGCCGTCGTCACGCAGAATATTGACGGACTGCATCAGGCGGCGGGCAGCAAAACGGTCTATGAACTGCACGGCAGCATCCACCGCAATCACTGCCTCACCTGCGGGAAGTCTTATCCCGCGGAGTACATTGCAAACAGCGCGGGCGTGCCGCGCTGCACCTGCGGCGGGCTCATCAAGCCGGACGTCGTCCTGTACGGCGAACCGCTCGACGGCGCAACCGTGCAGGGCGCACTGGAGGCGATCATGGCGGCGGATACGCTCATTGTGGCGGGCACGTCGCTCACCGTCTATCCCGCGGCGGGTTTTGTCGACTATTTCCACGGCAAATCCCTCGTGCTCATCAACCGCGACGCAACGCCCCTCGATAAAAAGTGCTCGCTTGTCTTGCATCAGAAGGTGGGGGAGGTGCTGGGCTCGCTCCCGTCCTACCTTCCAAACGAAAAATAAAATTTAAGGTCACTATGAACTATCACATCGTCACTTACGGCTGCCAGATGAACGTCCACGAATCGGAGAAGATCGCGGGGCTTCTGCGCGGCGCGGGATATGAAACGGAGAGCGCGATCGAGGACGCAGACGTCATCGTCTTTAATACCTGCTGTATTCGTGAGAATGCCGAAAATCACGCGTTCGGCAATATCGGCGCGCTCAAAAAGATGAAAAAGCAAAGGCGCGGACTTCTCATCGCGGTGGGCGGCTGTATGGCGCAGGAGGAGGGGAAGGCGGAGCTGCTCGTCAAAAAATTTCCCTTCATCGATATCGTATTCGGGACGCACAACGTCGCCGAGCTTCCCTCGCTCATCGCGCGCAAACAGCGGGAAAAGAAGGTCGTCTCCCTCCTTGCGGACCGCGCGGAGACGGAGGACGGCGCCCAGCCCTATCGCACGAGCTATCCCAATGCCTGGGTGAATATCACCTACGGCTGCAATAATTTTTGCACCTACTGCATCGTGCCCTATGTGCGCGGCAGGGAGAAGAGCCGCTCCGCCTCCCTCATTTTGGAGGAAGTGCGCGCCTTGGTCGCGGCGGGGTATAAGGAAATTACCCTGCTCGGGCAGAACGTCAACTCCTACCGCGACGGCGAGATCGATTTTCCCGCGCTTCTCGACATGGTCGCGTCCATCGAGGGCAAGTTCCGCGTGCGGTTTATGACCTCGCACCCCAAGGACTTCTCTGCGGCGCTCGTCGCCGTCATGAAGAAGCACGAGAAGATCTGCAATTTGCTGCACCTTCCCGCGCAGTCGGGCTCCAGTCGCATCCTCTCGCTCATGAACCGCCGCTACACGCGCGAACAGTACCTGGAGAAGGTCGCGCTTCTTAAGAAGGAGATCCCCGAAGCGGAACTGACGACCGATCTCATCGTCGCCTTTCCGACTGAGACGGAGGAGGAGTTCGAAGAGACGCTCTCCCTCGTTAACGATGCAGACTTCTCCTCGGCGTTTACCTTCATCTATTCCCCGCGCAAGGGGACGAAAGCGGCGGAAATGGAGGGACAGATCTCGCCCGATGTCGCCAAGGAGCGCATCACCCGACTTGTCGATCGCGTCAACGAAAACACCCGCCGCAAGAGCGAGCGCTACGTCGGGCGCACGATCGAAATATTGTGCGAGGATTATGACGCAAAGAAGGGGCTGTACCTTGGCAGGGAGCCGCTCGGGCGAATGGGCTACTTTGCGGCAGATCACAACTGCGTCGGCGAATTTGTTCAGATGCGCGTGACGCGCGCCAACGGCATTTCGCTGTACGGCGACCTTGTGCAAACGGAGTAACAATCACGGAGGAAAAAGGATGGCGCTCTCGCCGATGATGGAACATTACCTCTCCACCAAGGAGAAGTACAAGGACTGCGTGCTTTTTTACCGCCTCGGGGACTTCTACGAGATGTTCTTTGACGATGCGGTGCGCGTCTCCAAGCTGCTCGATCTCACTTTAACGGGCAGAGACTGCGGACTCAAGGAGCGCGCGCCTATGTGCGGCATTCCCTATCACGCGGCAGACGGCTATATCGCCAAACTCGTTGCGATGGGGGAGCGCGTCGCGATCTGTGAGCAGCTTACCGAACCGGGTGCGGGCAAGATGGTTGAGCGCGACGTCATCCGCATCGTCTCCGCGGGGACGGTGACCGAGGAAAGTCAGCTCGACGAGCGGCGCAACAACTTCATCGCCTGCGTCTGCAAATTGGACGGCGGCTATGCGCTCGCCTGGGCGGATATCACGACGGGCGAATTCAACGCCGCGGAGGAGGAGACCAAGGAAGCGGCGCTCTCTGCGCTTGTCAACATTTCCGTTGCGGAGGTCATCTGCAACGACGCCATGCTGATGGAGGTCAAGGACGACGTCGAGGCGCAGCGCGGGAGCCTGCCTGCCTTTTCCTGCTATCTGCCGCAGGCGTTTGTCCTGCAGGCGGCAACGCGGTGCGTGCTCGATCAGTTCAAGGCGGCATCCCTGGACGCGTTGGGGCTTTCGGCGCATCCGAATGCAGTCTGCGCAGCGGGCGCGCTTTTAGAGTATCTGCGTGACACGAAAAAGCACGCTCTGCAAAATCTGACGAAAATCAAGTTTATCGATGCGGGCGGCAACATGGAGCTGGACGCGATCGCCTTCCGCAATCTGGAGATCCTCAAAAACAACGCTGAGGGCAAAAAGTACGGCTCGCTTTTGTGGCTGCTCGATCAGACCAAGACTGGCATGGGCGCAAGAAAGCTCGTCTCCATGCTGAGCGCACCCCTTTGCAGCCGTGCGGAGATCGAGCGCCGCCTCGACGCGGTAGAGGAACTGTACAAGGGCACCGTCATCCGCATGGGGCTTGCCGATATGCTGAGCGGCGTGCGCGACATTGAGCGCCTGACGGGGCGCGTCTCCAACGGAAATTTGCAGCCGCGCGACTGCCTGTCGCTCGCAGGCTCACTGTCCGTTGTGCCAAACCTCAAATTTCAGCTGACGGGCTTTTCCTCGACGCTCATTCATGAGATCGCGGACGATCTCATCGACCCGATGCCCGTTGTCAAACTATTGGAGAGCGCCATTGCGCCCGAGGCGACGACGCTCAAAGAGGGGAATTTCATTCGCCGAGGATACAACGAGCAGTTGGACGAGCTGCGCGCGGTCAAGGATGACGGCAAGTCGCTCGTTTTGGAACTGGAGACCAGAGAGCGCGAAAAGACGGGCATCCGCACCCTTAAAGTGGGTTATAACCGCGTATTCGGCTACTATATCGAAGTCACCAATTCCTTCAAGGACAGAGTTCCCTATTCCTATGTTCCCAGGCAGACGCTCGCAAACGGCGTGCGCTACACGACGGAGGAATTAAAGGAGCTGGAGGCGAAAATTTTAGGCAGCAGCGACGCGGCGACAAGGCTTGAAGAGCATCTCTTCAGCGAGATCGTGGAGATGCTCGCCAAAAATATCCCCGTCTTTCAGCGCATTGCGGGGGCGATTGCCATGCTCGACTGCCTCGTCTCGCTTGCGACTGTCGCAAAGGAGAATAAATATTGCCGTCCCGAGATCGCCGAGGGCGGCGCACTGGAGATTGAGGAGGGGCGGCACCCCGTCGTCGAAGCGATCTCCAAGGAGCGCTTTGTCCCCAATGACTGCACGCTGGACAATGGCGACTCCCGCACGATGATCATCACAGGGCCCAACATGGCGGGTAAGAGCACTTATCTTCGGCAGGTCGCGCTCATCACCTACATGGCGCATATCGGCTCTTTCGTGCCCGCAAAGCGCGCCCGCGTCCCGCTCACCGACCGCATCTTTACGCGCATCGGTGCGAGCGACAACCTTATTCTTGACCGCAGTACCTTCATGGTGGAGATGACGGAAGTCGCCAACATTTTGCGCAATGCGACCGAGCGCAGCTTGCTCATTCTGGATGAGGTCGGAAGAGGCACCAGCACCTTTGACGGGCTGTCCATCGCATGGTCAGTCATCGAGCATCTGACGCAGAAGGTGCGCGCCAAGACGCTGTTCGCGACGCACTATCACGAGCTGACCGAGCTGGAAGGCAAGCTTGAGGGTGTCAAAAATTATAAGATCAACGTGCGCGAGATCGCAGGCAGCATCGTGTTTTTACGAAAGATCGTGCGCGGCGGCGCTTCGCGCTCCTTCGGCGTGGAGGTCGCGGCGCTGGCGGGCGTGCCGGAAGAGGTCACATCGCGCGCCAAGGTCATCTTGAAGGAGTTGGAGCGCGGCGAAAAGAAGCGCGCCGCTTCCCCGCAGGCGGAAGTGCCGGAGGAGGAAGAGGGCGAAGAGCAGAATTTGCGGGAAGAACTTGCGGGGATCGACGTCAATCTGCTCACGCCCATGCAGGCGCTCGCGCTCATTTCCGAGTGGAAGGAGAAATATCGTTGAAAATCAATCTTCTGTCGGCAGACGTCTACAATAAAATTGCGGCGGGGGAGGTCGTGGACCGTCCCTATTCCGTCGTCAAGGAACTGGTTGAAAACGCCATCGATGCTGGCGCGACGCAAATTACCGTCGAGATCGAAAAGGGCGGCAAGAAGCGCATCCGCGTGACGGACAACGGCAGCGGCATTGCGCGCGACGATCTGCCGCTCGCCTACTCCGCGCACGCGACGAGCAAGCTAAAGACGGCATCCGACCTGTTCGCCATCCATACGCTGGGATTCCGCGGCGAGGCGCTGGCGTCTGTTGCGGCGGTCTCGCGCATGGAGATCGTTTCGCGCACTTTAGCTGCGGACGCCTTCTCGCTTGCCTGCGAGGGCGGCGTACTCGGCGAAGTCCTGCCCGCGGCGGGTGCGCAGGGGACGGTCGTCACGGTGGACGATCTGTTTTACAACGTCCCCGCGCGCCTCAAGTTTCTCAAGTCGGACACGCAGGAGGAGGCGGATATCGGAGGCGTCATGGCGCGCTTTCTCCTTGCCCGTCCCGAAATTTCCTTCACCTATCTTGCGGACGGCAAGGTGAAATACCGCTCGTTCGGGGACGGGCTCGCCGCTGCGCTGGTCGCGGTGTATGGCGCAAGCACGCTGGAAAACTGCCTGGAGATCAGGGCGGAGAAGCACGGGATCAGGCTGCACGGCTTTCTTGGAAACCGCAACTTTTACAAGGCAAACCGTTCCTATCAGAGCTTGTTCGTCAACGGGCGGAGCGTCGTCAACCAGACGGTCGGCGCGGCGATTACCAATGCCTACGCAAGCTATCTGATGAAGCGGCAATATCCTTTCTATGTGCTCTTTCTGGACGTCCCGCCCGAGGTCGTGGACGTCAACGTGCATCCCAACAAGGCAGACGTCCGATTTGCGGACAATCAGATCATCTACGGCTGCGTCTATTCCATTGTTTCAGCGGTGCTGGATGGCAATTCCAAGGCGCTGGAATACCTCGTTCAGGTTCCTAAGACGGAGCCTGCGCCGCAAAAGGAAGTAGCCGCACCTGCGCCTGTATGGAACGCGCCGAACGTGTCGGCGCCGCAGGCAGATATAGAGGTGCATTCGGCCCCGCAGATGACGTACGCGGAGGCAAAAAAGGAGCTTGCGTTCGATATCTCCATGCCCAAGGGGAGCGAGCCGCGCTTTCTGGAGCAGAAGCGGGCGGTGATGGAAGTCCGCGCGCCCGCCAAGGCGCAGCCGGAGACGGACGCCTTCGAGGAGAACAAAAAGTTTCTTCTTGCGCAGGACGCGGCGCGCATCAGACAGCCGCGCGTGGAGACGGATGTGCTCGTCTATAAGGGCGAGCTGTTCCGCACCTACCTCATCTACCAATCGGGCGACTGCGCCTATATCGTCGATCAGCACGCCGCGCACGAGCGCATTTTGTTCGATAAACTCAAAGAGAAGTGGGAGACGCGGAGCGTCGTTTCTCAGCCTATGCTCGTACCGTTTATCTATAACGGAAATGCTCAGGAGTTTGCATTTTTAGAGCGCAATTTCCCCGTCCTGCACGAGATCGGGTTTGACATCGAGGCGTTCGGCGATACAAGCGTGCGCGTCTCGGCGGTGCCCGCAGAGCTGATGGGGATCGATCTTGACGGCTTCTTCAGGGATGTGCTCTCCTCCATGGAGAGTCTGCGCGCCATCAAGCTTACCGATCTTCTAAGGGATAAGCTGGCAACGGCCGCCTGCAAAGCGGCGGTCAAGGGCGGGGAATCGCTGACGGAGCAGGAAGTGCGCACGCTCATCGAGCGCATGAACGGCGATATGGCAATGAAGTGTCCGCACGGCAGGCCCGCCGTCGTCGTGATGAAAAAGTCGGAGATCGAAAAGCTCTTCAAGAGGATCGTATGAAGCTGATTGCCATCTGCGGGCCGACCGCCTCCGGAAAGACGTCGCTTGCCGTCGCCTGTGCCAAGGCGTTCGGGGGCGAGGTTGTCTCCTGTGACGCGCTGCTTGTCTACAAGGGGCTGAATATCGGCACGGCGAAGCCGACCAGAGAGGAGATGGACGGCGCCCCTCATCATCTCATCGATATCGTCGAGCCGACGCAGAGCTTTTCCGTGCACGATTTTGAATGCGCAGCGCTGCCTGTCGTCGAGGATATCCTCGCGCGTGGAAAGGTCCCCGTTCTGTGCGGCGGAACGGGGTTTTATATGAACGCCATTCTTTTTCGCAGCGGCTTTGGGCATGCGGGGGGAGACGCGGCGATCCGCGAAAAATATGAGCGTATTGCCGAGGAGCGGGGCAGGGAATACCTTCACGCCTTGCTGCGCGAATGTGACCCTGAGAGCGCGGAAAAACTGCATCCAAACGACGTCAAACGCGTCATCCGCGCGCTGGAGATCTATGAACTGACGGGCTGTAAGAAATCGTCACAGAACGATTCTTGTGTGCCGCGCTATCCCTATGAGGCATTTGCTGTAAATTGGGAGCGCCAGACGCTCTATGCGCGCATTCACGAGCGCACGCAGGCGATGCTGCGGGCGGGACTTGTAGAGGAAGTAAAGGGACTTTTGGCGTCCGGCGTGCCCGAAAATGCCCAGTGTATGCAGGCGATAGGGTACAAAGAAGTTGTTGAAATTTTGAAAAATGACGATTTACACAGTACTATGTCTGACATAATAGAGCAAAATACCCGTCGCTATGCCAAGCGGCAGCTGACTTTTTTCAAAAAGCTGCCCCACTTACATTGGCTGGAGCCCGCCGGGACGGAGACGATGAGAAAGGAGATCGAACGTTATCTATGACCATTGAGGATAGGATCGCTTCGGCAGAGCGTGCGCTTGCGCCCAAATTTGACGAAATCGATGCGATCGCATATTACAATCAGGATAAGGTCTTAAATGCCTTCCGGGAGGAGTGCATCGCGCTCCGTCATTTTGCGCCCAGTACGGGCTACGGCTACGGCGACGAGGGCCGCGACGCCCTGGGAAGGATGTACGCCCGCGCGTTCGGTGCGGAGCGCGCCATCGTCTCACCGACGCTTCTGAGCGGGACGCACACGCTGACGGTCGCCCTGTTCGGCGTCCTGCGCCCGGGGGATAAGGTGCTCTGCATCAGCGGGACGCCCTATGATACATTGCGCGGCGTTATCTGGGGCGAGGGGAACGGCTCGCTTGCCGACTTTGGCATCTCGTTTGAGACGCTCGCACTCGATGAAGGCGGCAAAATGGACCTCGCTGCGGTCGAAAAGGCGCTTGCCTCGCAGGAGTACCGTATGGTCTATATTCAACGCTCGCGCGGGTATGAACTGCGCGATTCTTTCACGATCGAGGAGATCGAGGTCGCGTGTGCCCGCGTGCGCGGATGTGGCTTCCGGGGGTGTATCTTTGTCGATAACTGCTACGGCGAGTTTGCCGAGAAACGCGAGCCGACCGATGTGGGCGCTGACCTCATTGCCGGTTCACTCATCAAAAATCCCGGCGGGGGGCTGACGCCTACGGGCGGCTATATCGCGGGGAAGGCGAAGTATATCGAGCAGTGCGAAAATCGCCTGACTGCGCCCTCCGTGGGCGGGGAGATCGGCTCCTATGCCTACGGGTACCAGCTCTTCTATCAGGGCTTTTTCCTTGCGCCGCACGTCGTCGCGCAGGCGCTCAAGGGCGCGCTGCTCATCGGGCAATGTATGTCCGA
This sequence comes from Candidatus Gallimonas intestinigallinarum, assembly GCA_019116405.1. The sequence goes on from DXBS01000136.1 coordinate 24,629, forward strand.
ACTGGGGTATGAAAACTACCCGTCCGTCGATCGTCTCCCGCCCGATCTGACGCGTGCGGTGCGCTTTGATACCGAAAAGCAGCTGACCGATTTCATCCAGTCCGTGCAGGATGTCTCGCCAGTCGATTCCTTTGTCAAACTGGAGGCGTGGGATATGCCCGGGTATGACTGCAAGATCATCATGGCAGCGGGGACGTTCAACGCGGGCGCGAGCATCGAACTTTCCGCCGACGCGCCCATTCGTGAGCCGTACGTCGCCTACTTTCAGGGTGGGCTCACCTACGAGCACTGCCGTATCGCCGTCCGCGAGATCTTAAAAAAGCTGGTCGGAGAGTGAGGGGCAGAATGGCAACGTGGAGCGCGACCAGACATAAGCTGGAAAACGAGCATCTTGCGGAGAGCCTTCGCGGGCATATTTGTTACTTTGCGACGACGTATCGCGAAAGCCATGATCAGGAGGGGCGGGCAGCGATCTATTATGACGGGCAGGAAGTGATTGCGGGCGGCTATTATCACAGAGATTTTTGCATCGAGTGGTATCCGAAAATCGAGACCGATAAGGTGATCAGAAAGGGTGCGTTTGATCAGGCAAGTTTCTATGCGGCGTTCCATGATTTTGACAATCAGAGCATCGAAGAGAGCTTAAAGAGCAGCAATTTGCTCATTCGTATTTTTGCGCTTCTCGATCGCCGCGTCGGAAAGAGAAGGCTGCTGGCAATGCAAGAGCAAATGCCGAAGGAAGCGGAGACTGTTCAGACCTTTTATCGCATCCGCATGGCAGCGGAAGGGCTTTGTTGAGAAGCGCGTGAGCACGTCGGATGCAATGCTTGAAGTGACCTTCTGTTTTTGTCGTATCTTACCGTTCGACTTTGTGTACCCCAATATTTGCGGACTGTTTCCCGGTAACTCAAATGGTTTTCGCGCATATCCATTATAACAGATATTTTGGACGAAGTGCGTGCGGCGGCGTACCGGCCGCGTACCGGCCGCTTGCCGATATTCTGCGCTCGCTCGATCGCGACCTTGTGCGCGGCGCATTTGCGGGGGAGTACTTTATGGAATATTTCTCCCGCGACTGCAAAGACGAGACACTTTTGACCTTTGTAAAGGATTGCAGGAGATAGAGGCTGGCCGTGGCGCAATTCGCCGCCGTAAGGCGTCAAAGGTTTATAAAAATGAAATACCACGTGCTTGTTTGCGCGTGGTATTTCTTCATGTGCTGTTTTATGCGAGATATTCTCCGGTTTCTTCGCTGCGTACACGCTCCGCATTGTTTTCCGCGATCCGCGCGGTGCATGTAAGTCTGGTCGGACGCTTTTGCAGCCGTTCCGTAAATTTTGCGGAATATGCAATGAAGATGAGATAAATGTATGGCATGCCGAGGTTGGTTTCCAGGAGAGAGTTTGTGACAAGAGTCAGGAGTTTGTCGGCAAAGTTCTCAAACCCCGCGCTTCGGATACCGCCCAGCAGCAGTCCTGCTTCCCATCCGAATTGGACAAGGATGCCGATCGCGAGGATCCAAAGCAAAGGAATATGCAGTGTCCTATCCTTTTGGGCGAGGTTCCACACGTTGGCAGCGCCGTAGCCGACAAATAAGATCGCAGCCATCCAGCCGTGATATGCGCCCGTCGTGCGCTGGATGACGATGGGCGTACCGCTGCCGAATGTCGCCGCCAGCATGGGGCAGCACAGCCACCATGCAAGAATGAATAAAGACCATTCCAAAAGGTGTTTGTCTTTGGAGATCCACAGCCAGATCCATGCAAAGTTCGTAAAGCCGTAGCTCATCGACATCCACAGCAGAACCGGGAACATGTCGCCTCCCTGAATGCTCCTTGCGTGAAAGACGAGGTGAAACAGACCATAGTCCACGGCGAAATAGACAATTCCCATACATATGCCGACAAGTACCGTCATATATTTTTTCCGCCAAAGCAACAATCCTGCAAACACAATGAGAAAGGTAATATCCAGCCAGATATAGAGCGGGTCAAATTGCCTGCGCGCAATAATCTCTGACATTGCAACTCCTGTCATAAAAAGTTATTACATTCAGTATAGCCGATTTTATCCTTGCGGTCAAGTGTCTTGTTATCATCTTTGCGAAAAAAATTTTGTTTCAAACTATTGACAATACATATGTTTCATGATATCATGATGATATCAAAATAACTCTGTTCTGGAGGGTAAAATGGAAAACGAGAAAATTCTGAAGGAAGTTGAGGAGAAGAGCGCGCATGAAAAGAGCGGCTGGGGTATGCTTGTCGTCGTTATTCTGTGCTTCATCGCGGCGATTGTTGTGTTTGCCATCGGCGCGGCAGGTATGGACCGAAACGGTGCGCTCGGCGCCTTGGTGGCGGTCGGCATTGTGCTGTTTCTTGTCGCCCTCGTGCTTGCATGTGGGTTTAAGACGCTGCAGCCCAATGAGTCCTACGTCTTTACGCTGTTCGGCAAGTACTACGGCTCGTTGAAGCTGGACGGCTTTTTCTGGGTCAATCCTTTCTGTTCAACGGTCAATCCTGCCCGCGCCATGATGGGGACGAACCGTAAGCTCTCCTTAAAGGCGATGACGCTCAACAACGAAAAGCAGAAGGTCAACGACGAGGAGGGCAATCCCATTTAGATCTCCGTCGTCGTCATCTGGCGCATCGTCAATACAGCGCGCGCTGTGTTCAACGTGGACAATTACATGGCATATCTCTCCACGCAGTGCGACGCGGCGATCCGTC
>DXBS01000137.1 GCA_019116405.1 Candidatus Gallimonas intestinigallinarum
ACGGGCGGCGGTCTTTTCGGAGGGGACGGTCAAGTACGTCCTGCCGCCCAGAGAGCTCTTCTGCCGCACGGAGGAGTTAACTGCGCTGGGGCTGGACGTCCCGCTCACGGCAAAATTGTGCGCCGCCTTGAAGGCGCGCGGCATTACAATCGACTGTGACTTCACGACGGAGGACTTCGCGGACAAGGTGCTCGCCTACGCCGCGTCGCACCCCAAAAAGGAGGGCGACGCATGAAAGACGTGACCTTCGGGCAGTACTACCCGCGCGACTCCTTTGTGCACCGCATCGACCCGCGCATGAAGTTTTTGTTCCTCATTGCGTACATCGTGGCGATCTTCCTCGCGACCAACTTCTACGGGCTTGCGGTCTGCACGGCAGTGCTCGTCGTGATCATCGCGCTGGCGCGCATCCCGTTCGGGAAGGTACTGCGCTCCATCCGCGGCATTCTGGTGCTTCTTGTGTTCACCGCGCTGCTCAATATTCTGTTTGTGGACGGCGAGACGGTGTACGCGCAGTGGTGGATCTTCGTCATCACGCGGGAGGGGCTGTTGTTTGCGGGGCTTCTCTCCCTGCGGCTCGTATTGCTGGTGCTGTGCTCATCCATGCTGACGTTCACGACGACGCCCGTCTCTCTCACAGACGGCGTGGAGAGCCTTTTAACCCCGCTCAAGTGGATCAAGCTCCCCGTGCACGCTCTGGCGCTCGTCATGAGCATCGCGCTTCGCATGATCCCTGTGCTCATGGACGAGGTCGACCGCATCAAGAACGCCCAGCGCGCCCGCGGCGCCGATCTCGACCGCGGCGGGCTCATCTACAAGATCAGAACGACCATTCCCATCCTCGTCCCGCTTGTTTTGTCGGCGCTGCGCCGTGCGGACGAACTGGGCGACGCGATGGATGCGCGCTGCTATATGGGGGACAAGCACCGCACCAAGTATAAAAAACTGCACTTTACCTGGCGCGATCTGCTGGCATTCCTGGTGGGCGCGGCGCTGATTACGGGCGTCGTACTGCTCAGGATCTACCTGCCCGCTCCCTTCTGAGACCGCTATGCGATATGTCTTTCTCATTAGTTTTGACGGCACGCACTTTTCGGGTTCTCAGCGGCAGCCGCAGTGCCGGACGGTGCAGTCCGTCCTGGAGGACGCTGCGCAAAAGGTGTTCGGCGTCCCCGTCAAAGTCACCTTTTCGGGCAGGACGGACGCGGGCGTGCACGCGGCGGGACAGGTCGTCCATCTGGACGGCGAGACGAGCATCCCCGCCGAAAAGCTGCGCGAGGCGTTCAACCGCCTGCTGCCCGAGGATGTGAAGGTGCTAAGAAGTGCCGCGGCGCCCGAGGGCTTTGACTGCACCCGCAGTGCGCGGCGCAAGACGTACTGCTACCGCTTTTACACGGCGGCGAGCGCGATGCCCCTTCTGGAGCGGTACGCCGTGCGCGCAGAGGGCAGGGTGGACCTTGCCCGCATGCGCGAGGCTGCGGCGCTGCTTGTGGGCGAGCACGACTTTGCGGCGTTCCGCGCGACGGGCTCCTCCGCAAAGACGACGGTGCGCACGGTTTATTCCGTCACCGTCGACAGTACGCCCGTGTATGGCGCGGAGCTATACGAGGTCCGCGTTACGGGCAACGGATTTTTGTACAACATGGTGCGCATCATCGCCGGAGAGCTGTACGCCGTCGGCTGCGGCAGGGCGTCGTGCGCGGATATCGAACAGGCGCTGAAAACGGGGGACCGCACCCTGCTTTTCCGCACCATGCCCGCAAAGGGACTGACTTTGGAATATGTAGAATTTGGCGTCCCGCTCTTCGGGACGCAGGGAGAAAACGATGGAATTTTTTGATTTCGCATATATCGCGCAGTTACTTATGCAGTATACGATGAGTTTCACTGTGGATGTGTCTGCCGATCTTCAGACGCAGCTTGAGGCATTTGTCGCAGCCTATCGCCAGGCGATGCTGATCGGACTTTGTATTGCGGCAGGCATATATCTAGTCTGTCTCGTCATGGGCGGCATCGGTATGCACGTCATGGCAAAAAAGCGCGGCATGAAGGGAAGCTGGATGGCGTTTTTGCCGTTTTTGAATACCCTTTATGCGGGTAAACTGGCGGGAGAGACCAATTTCTTTGGCAAGAAGGTCAAATGGATGGGGGGTGCGGCAGCGCTTTTGGAGTTTGTACATGTCGGATTGAGTGTGTTTTCTTTCTACATTCTTTTCAGCTTTATGCGTCCCGAGTACTGTGACCCGATTACTACCGCAGACGGACTTTTCGGCGGAGCTGAATTTGTTTCCTCCAAGCTGCCCGTCGGAATGCGCTGGATGCTGACGGCAGACACCGTGTGTGAGATCCTGATCTATGTATTCTATATTCTCATGCTTCTTGCGATGTGCCTGATGTTCTATTCCTTCTACCGCAAGTACTATGCGCGCTCGCCCTTCATCATGATGTTCCTGAGCGCCCTGTTTCCCTTCCGCGGCATCGTCATCTTTGCCGTGCGCAACAATGCGCCCGTCGACTACGATGCGTGGATGCGCCGGAAAATGGAGGAGTTCAACCGCCGCCAGCAGCAGAATCGCCCGGGAAATTACGGCGGTTACGGCGGCTATAACGGACAGGGCGGCGGCCCCAATGATCCGGGCAGTTCGGGTGGCTATGGCGGCGCGGGCGGTCAGGGCGGGACGGGCGAAAATCCCTTCCCCGACTTCGGCGGCGCCAATGGTTCGGGTGATTCGGGCAGCGGAAGTGACAGCCCGTTCTCCGATTTCTGAGCATCGTTTCAAAAAGTGATTTCCGGGATAAGGGAATCACTTTTTTTTGTAAAAATTCAAATGCAAATCGTTTACAAGTCAAAAAAACGGTGCTATAATATAATTATAAATTTGATTTATACAGTAGTTAAGCATGATCAAAGGAGATAATCTGCTCTTATAATCCCAATGAACGATCTCATCTCTGCGATCGCCACGCCGAGCGGCGTCGGCGGCGTCGCCATTATCCGCATGAGCGGCGCGGGCGCGCTCGAACTCGTCCGCAACATGTTTTCCCGCAAGGGGGAATTTACGCCCAATATGCTCTATCCGGGCACGATCGACGCGGGCGATTTTTCCGACTACGGCATGTGCGTATACTTCCGGGCGCCGCACTCCTTCACGGGGGAGGATGTCGTGGAACTGCACTGTCACGGCGGCACGGAGATCGCGCGCGGAGTCCTGAAACGCACGCTGGAACTGGGTGCGCGGCTCGCCGAGCGCGGGGAATTTACCAAGCGCGCTTTTTTAAACGGCAAACTCTCGCTCTCCGCGGCGGAGGGCCTGGGCGAGATGATTGCAGCGGGCAGTCAGGCGCAGGTGCGCGCGGGGTTTACGCTCTATCAGGAGACGCTCACCAAGCGGGGAAAGCAGCTGCAGGGCGAGCTCTCGGAGTGCCTCGCGCAGATCGACGCCGACCTCGACTATCCCGAAGAGGACCTGACGAGCGTCTCCCGCCCTGAGATTGCAGCGCGGCTGGAACAAGTAAAAGCCTCGCTTATGGCGCTTCTGGCGCAGCACAGCGCGGGACGCAAGATCAGATCGGGCGTGCGGGTCGCGCTCGTCGGCGAACCCAACGCGGGGAAAAGCTCGCTCCTCAATGCCCTTTTGGGGTATGACCGCGCCATCGTCTCGGACATTCCCGGCACGACGCGCGATCTCAACGAGGGGACGATCAGTCTGCACGGCGTCAACTTTTTGCTGGCCGACACCGCTGGACTGCGCGAGAGCGCGGACGTCATCGAGCAGGAGGGCGTGCGCCGCGCACGGCAGGCGATCCTGGCGGCGGACGTCATCGTCTGGCTGAAGGGGGGCGATACGCCCGACTTTCCCGAAGGCACGCCCGTCATCACGGTGGGCGCAAAGAGCGATCTTACGCGGCAGGAAGGCTGCGACGTCCTGCTCTCCTCGCTGACGGGCGAGGGACTGGACGATCTTCGCGAACTGCTCTATGAAAAGGGCTTCGGGCGCGAAAACGACGGGGCATACCTTCTCTCCGAGCGCCACTACCGCGCGCTCTCGGACGCGCTTGCGGCGGTCGAAGATGCGCTCGCGGCGATGCATCTGCTCCCCGAACTGTATGCCGAGGACATCCGCCGCGCCTGGGAGGCGCTCGGAGTCATCTCGGGCGAGACGGCGAACGAGGCTGTCATCAACGAAATTTTTGCAAAGTTCTGCGTCGGAAAGTAAACGCAAGACGGAGGAAGCACAATGGTCAATCTGGAACTGTACAGGGTATTTTACACGGTAGCGCGCTGCGGGAGCCTCACCAAGGCGGCGGAGGAGCTGTATATCTCCCAGCCCGCCGTCTCGCAGGCGGTCAAACAGCTGGAAAACCAGCTGGGCACCTCGCTCTTTAACCGCATGCACAAGGGCATGGAGCTGTCCAAGCAGGGCGGCGAGCTCATCTATGCGGACGTGGAACGTGCGCTCCAGCTGCTCTCGGGCGTGGAGGACAAGCTCTCCGAACTCAAGCAGAGTGCGACGGGTACGCTGCGCATCGGCGCGTCGGAGACCATCTTTCAGTACATTCTTGCGGACAAGATCGTCGCCTACAACAAGCAGTATCCGCAGGTCAGGATCGACCTCATCTCGGACGTCTCGCCCAAGATCATTGAATTTCTCAAGACCGACCGCTGCGACGTCGGATTTTTGAACCTTCCCATCGAGGAGGACGAGGGCATCCGCCTGAGCGCCTCCGTTGCGCTCCTCAACGACGTGTTCGTCGCGGGCGAGGCGTTCTCCGAGCTCAAGGGCAAGGAGCTCACCGTCTGGGATCTGCAAAAATATCCGCTCCTCATGCTGGAGCAGAACACGATCGCCCGCGCCGCGATCGACCACTACGCCGAGAGTCTGGGCGTGACGCTGCGCCCCGCGGTCGAAGTGGGGAGCTGGGACTTCATGAAGCGTCTCGTGACGGATGGCATGGGCATCGGGTGTCTGCCGAGGGAGTATGCGCTCAGGCGCCTTCGGGACGGCGAGCTGTTCGAACTCAACGTCACGCCCGCGATGCCGTCGCGCTCGGTGGGGTTGGCGCTTGCAAAGAACGCCAACATGCCATTCTCGCTGCGCGCGTTCATCAACCTCGTCACGGGCGGCCCGCATGCCTGAGTTTACCCTCGTCACGGGCGCGTGCGGGGGACTGGGCGGCGCGTTTGTGCAGCTGCTCGCAGAGCGCGGCGAGGCGCTTCTCTTAACGGGGCGCTCCGAGGCGCGGCTTGCGGCGCTGAAACAAAGGCTGCTTTCGGGTTTTCCCGCGCTCACGGTGGAGATTCGCGCCTGCGATCTGACGGACGAAGCCTCCCGCGCCGCGCTCCTTGCCTTTGCGGACGGGAGACAAATGCGCATTTCCCGCCTCGTCTACGTTGCGGGCGTGGATACGCAGAAGGCGCTGGAGAAGTACACGGCAGACAAGGTCATTTTGCAGTCCCGCGTCAATTTAGAGGGCGCGTGCGATCTCGCGCGCGGCGTGTTTGCGCGCGGCGGCACGGAGTTTCTGGCGGTGGGGAGCATGTCGGCGAGCACGCCCATGCCATATTTTGCGCTGTACAGCGCCACAAAAAAGGGCTTGGAACAGCTCTTTGTCGCTCTGCACGCCGAATGGAAGGGGCGGGCAAAGGTCACCGTCGTGTTGCCCGGGGGCATCCCGACGCGCGAGGACATCAAGGAAAATATCCGCGCGCACGGCTGGTTTGGCAGGGTCTCGGCGCTCCCGCCGCGCACCGTCGCAGAGCGGTCGCTTAAAGCGCTTGCGCGCAACCGCCGCAAGGTTGTCATCGGCGGCTGGAACAAACTGCTCTACGCACTGACAAGGTGCGTGCCGACGGGCATCCGCCTTGCCTTTGTCGCGCGCATGTGGAGCAAGACTGAAAAGGACGCATTTTAAGCAAAACACGCCGCCTCCCGCAGATGAAGTGCCCCCCAAAGTTTGGACAAAAAATATTAGATTGTATGGGAATGAGTACGGTACCCAACCGGGCTCATTCCTT
>DXBS01000138.1 GCA_019116405.1 Candidatus Gallimonas intestinigallinarum
TATGAATAAATCCAACAGATCAATTCCGTGGTTTGCTATTATTCAAATTATATTGGGCGCATACTGTGTTGTCTTCATACAACAGGTACGAGCGTATATTGTTGTTCTCTTTGTATGTGTTACAGTAATTATATTGCTTGCAAGCAAGACAAAATTTCAGCAAGTTATTAAACCGTTACTTATTTTAGGCATTGTGATATTTCTTTGTACAAGCAGCTTGGCCCAAGATTTTATTTACTCCTTTTCCACGGAAAGTGAATTAGGCGCTAGTACGGAGGCAAGATTATACGCATGGGAATATTTTTTTAATACTTTTTTAAAAAATCCTTTGTTTGGATTTGCTTGGCCGGGCGATGAGGCATATTTTTCTATAGCACATGGACCTTTAGGAACAGCATATTTAAGCGATATAGGTTTTTTAGGTTTACTTGCGGAACTTGGACTTTTTGCAATCCCATTTTATGTTGTCCCTCTTATCAGAATGGTGTATATTCTTCATAAAATTGGTTGGAAACGAGCGGCTCGAGAAAATATGTTTTTAGTTGTGCTACTTGTTTATTTGATTGGTACGTCAATTACATTGCTTATTACCGATAGTGGACGAAGTATCGCATTTCCTTTTGTGATAGCACTGTATGAGTACTATTATAAGCAGTATAAGAAGGCACAGTGTAGTAAGCAATTAATGCATGGGGTCAAACAATGAATTCCATCTACAAGTTTCTTCATAAGCTTTTTAAACGAGAGAACAATTGGTATAATGAGCAATATGTTCAATTTCGCGATCAAGAGGCAAACGATTATGTCAGGAAATGCATCGCAAATGCATTAAATACTCATTCTGGGTTTATGATTTCAAAGTGGGGAACAATTGAGCTTGGAACAACTTGCTGTCTACTGAGTCGTGAATTGAAAATTCCAGTCAAAGCGAAGATTCTTGGGGAAATTGGCTACGATAAGCATTCTGCGATTGATTGGTTGTGTAAAAATGCTGGTTTTTTTCCTAATGATATAAAATCAGGAAAACGATTCGCGCACATGGCATTGGATGATGCCAGTCAAATTGATATTTTGGGATCGTACATAGACAAAGAAAAGTATATACAAGGTTATTTGAAAAACTCCGTAAAGGTAAATTTAGATGGATATTATGCTCCTTTCTTGTGGCAAAATCCATGGACCATGGAGTTGAAAGGAAGGCGAGTATTAGTAGTTCATCCTTTTGCCGATACAATAGAGCGTCAATACAAGAATAGAAGTAGACTTTTTCAAGATCAGAATGTGTTGCCCGAGTTTGAATCATTAACTATTATCAAAGCGGTTCAAAGTATAGCCGGAAATGGAGTTGCAACAGGTTACAAAAATTGGTTTGAGGCATTGAATGCAATGAAAAGGCAAATGGATAAAATCGATTATGACGTTGCACTTATCGGCTGCGGTGCATATGGCATGTCTTTGGCGGCACATGCAAAAAGACAAGGAAAGGTTGCTGTTCATTTGGCAGGTTGGACTCAGATGTTGTTTGGTATTTATGGGAACAGATGGCTCAATGACCAGCCACAGTATGCAAAGTATATTAACGAATATTGGGTGCGTCCTTCTTGCAGCGAAAAACCTCAGGGGGCAGAGAAAGTCGAAAATGCATGTTATTGGTGATAATTTATGCGACGTGAAAAAAGCCTTTTAATTAACAGCACAACTTCTTTGCTCTACCAAATAGCTGCATTGATTTGTGGATTAATTGTTCCGAGGTTAATTATATCAACATTTGGTTCGGCAATCAATGGAACGGCTTCCTCTATTGCTCAATTTATTAGCGTTGTGACGCTGATTCAAGGAGGGGTTACTGGTGCTGCAAGAGTTGCATTTTATTCGCCGGTCAGCAATAGAGATTGGGAACAGACGAGCGTTGTTTATAAAACCTGCAAGAGATTTTTCAGTGGTTTTGCTGGGATATTACTTCTCTATGTTACAGTTTTAGCATTTATATATCCGCTGTTTATTGAAACGCCTTTCACATATTACGATGCCATATTGTTTGTTTTTATTATTGGCATGCAATCTATATTTGAGTCACTTCTTGGGCTTGCTCCACAATTATTGACGTTTGCAGATCAAAAAGCATTTGTCAATACCTCGGCATCAATTGTCTGTACGATACTTAATGCTGTTATTAGTGTCATTTTGATCAGGCTCGGTTGTGGGATTTTGCTTGTCAAATTAACATCAGCACTTGTTTTTGTGTTGCGGCCTGTATTTATGTCTATTTATGTGCGTCATGCTTATCCGTTAAATCGGAAAGCGCGATTTGATAAACATGTCCTTAATCAAAGTGGTGCTGCAATTACAAAGAGTTTAGCTTTTTATGTTCATAAAAGTACAGATACACTTGTCATTACAACTTTTTTAAACGTTTCGTGGGTATCAGTGTACTCTGTACATAACTATGTTGTAAGTAGTATATCAAATTTGGTATCAGGCATTTTAGGTAATACTGAATCGATATTCGGTCAGATGATTGCGAGAGACGAGAAGGAGGTGATAGAGAAAGAAGTTCCGGTTTATGATCTTTTGTCTAAAATATTAGCAACGATTTTTTTTACGACAACTATTATTCTAATTTCTCAATTTGTGCGGGTATATACAGTAGGTGTCACAGATATTGATTATTATCAACCGGTTTTTGCTGTATTGCTTTGCTGTGGCGAAATGGTCTATTGTATGAGTTTAACATACAATAATATGATCATGGGAGCAGGCCACATTAAACAAACCCAATGGATTTCAATTGTAGAGGCTGCTATTAATATCGTGTTATCTATAGTATTGGTGATTTTCTATGGGTTGATTGGGGTCGCGATTGGCACATTGGTAGCATTTATTTTCAACTCCGTAGCCAACATAATATACATGCGTAAGCATATTTATAAAATGGCGTTTTGGTTTATTATAAAAAGTTATCTGGTTAATATTGTAGCAAGCGTTGCTTCAATTTTAATTTTTTGGTTTTTGGTAAATTATCAGATACAGAATTTTTTAGATTTCTTTTTATATGCGGCGATTGTTTTTGTATTTGTGATTTTAATTACATGTTTGATAAATGCAGTATGCTTCAGAAAGTATATTAAGCCGTTGTGGTACAAACTTAGGTCTAAATTGATTAGAAAGCTTAAGAAATAAGCAGGGGCATAAAAATGAATTTAGAAAATACACATGAGAAAGAATCTTCCATGATGGCAGATAAAAGGTTTTCAATATGCTAATAGGGGGGTGGAATTGCGTGTATTTTGATTGTTTTTATTCATGCACCATTTCCAGAATTTTTTGGAGACTATATTATAAAACCAATTGCTAGATTCGCAGTGCCCTTCTTTTTTATGGTTTCCGGATACTTTTTGTATCATAGTAATTATACTGTCGTATCAAAAAATATGCCCAAAAAAATTAAACGGATATTATTATTTGCGATATTAAGTTTTGTTATTTATTTTATTTGGGCATTTATTCTGAATGTCATAGTTTGGGGAACACCTATAACTGAGTTTATTGCAGTCAATTTTTCACTTAGAAAGGTTGTATTTTTTCTATGTTTTAATCTTTGCGATATTAGTGGGCTTGGTGGGATGGCATGGTATTTATGGGCAACAGTATATGGTTATATCGCAATATGGATAATAAATAGGTTCCATTTGTATAAAATAGCTTATATTTTTGTGTCGATATTAGTTTTCCTCGGGATAACAATCAGTGTAAGCTCGGAATATATTTTTCCAATCGGTCCTATTGGGTATAGCCATTGTTTTGTGCGTAATTGGTTATTTGTTGGATTGCCATTCATGTTGATTGGTCATTTCCTTGCAAAAAATAAGCAAAAGTTGTTAAAATATCGTGGTATTTATAGTCTATTAGTTGCTATTTTGGGGACGGTGTTGGCTTGTGTTGAGCATTATCTGTATGCAACATATTTGCGCTTAGAGTTTGATTTATACTATTTTACGGTCATTGCTGCGGTTGCTGTTCTGATTTATGCAATTAACAATAGTACCAATGCCATATGGAAGCCAATGGCTTATATTGGGAAGAATTTATCTTTATATATTTATTTATTTCATTCTTTAATCCACGGTATTTTGGAATATCTATTCTTTCCAAATTTGATGAAACCTTTTTGCGAGTAAGAGATATATAGTTGGATTCTTCCAATTATTGTATTAATGGTTACTTTATTGGTGTCGTGGGGATTATACACAATTCAGAGGTATGCAAAAAAAAGTGTATTAAAATATTATTAAAAATAATGTATGAATCTGTATAAAGATGGTAAATTATTAATCACAATCCTTCTCTCTACCATTCCCATGCTTGCGGTGATGGTGACGATCTTCGTGTTGTCGCATCAGCCGGGGACGGAGTCCGCGGGGACGAGCGGTGGCGTGGGGGAGTGGATCGTGGGCATTCTCAATATCGAAGTGCCGCCGGGGATGTCGGCGTCCGATGTGCCCATCATGTTTGGGCTGAATGTCCGAAAATTGGCGCACGTCTTCTTGTATTTATTGCTTGGCGGGACGAGTTTTCTGTTCATGGCGATGCTGCCGATCAGAACGTCCGCCTTTGTAAAACCCGCGATCTGTGCGGGCGGTGCGGTGGCGATCTCCTTTGTCTATGCCTGTCTGGACGAATTTCATCAGTCCTTTATTGCGGGTCGTGACGGAAAATTTGCAGACGTCGGCGTGGACGCAATCGGCTTTTTAACAATTGCCCTGCTCATCCTGGTGATCTGGTATCTCGTTTTGTTGGTGCAGGAAAAGCGCCGGACGCAGCATAAATACACGACGCAAGAATAACGTTGAGGGCGCAGAGTGATCTGCGCCCTTGTACGATTTCAAGTTGTGGTACTATTTTCCAAGGCGGATCTTGACAGACGGCGCAAATTTTTGTATAATACTTATAAACTTTTTGCGAATTCGGCATATTGAAAAGAGGGGTAAATGCGTTGAAAATTTGTATCTTTGGGGCGGCAAGTGCCGCAATCGAGCATAGCTATGTGGAAGCAGTAGAGGCGCTTGCCGAGGAGATGGCAAAGCGCGGGCATTCTCTCGTGTTCGGCGCGGGAGGGTCGGGCCTGATGGGTGCGGCGGCGCGCGGGACAAAGCGCGGCGGCGGCTATATCCGCGGCGTGATCCCCGCCTTTTTCCGTGAGGAGAAATTGGAGTCGATCTATGAGCAATGTGATACGCTGACTTATACGCAGACGATGGCGGAGCGCAAGACGACGATGGAGGACGATGCGGACGCGTTCATCATCGTGCCGGGCGGGATCGGGACGATGGAGGAGTTCTTTGAAGTCCTCACGTTAAAACAGCTCGGCCGTCACCACAAAGCAATCGCGATCTATGATTTGGACGGTTATTACGATACGCTCGAGCGCTTCATGCGGGAAATGTCGGAGAAAAAATTCATGGCGGCAGCCTGCCATGAAATGTATGCGATCTTTACCGACCCGCAGGAGCTGCTTGCATATGTGGAGGACTACACGCCCGACCATATGTCCGCGCGTTCCTTAAAGTACACCGATCGCTGAGTACGTCGGCGCAATCGTGCAGAGTCGTTCGGGAAGCGGGGAAAGCGGGATGTCAAAATTGTTTCAGAAGTTCGGGAAAAAGGCAACACAGGAAACGACTGTCGCAAACAATATCGATTACGAGCAGCTGATCGTGGACGACGAGACGGGCGAAGTCGAAACGGTGGAGCAGTGCTGGTAAACGGCGCATGACAGTCATGAAATTGAAGAAAAAATCAAGATACATCATTTTTCCGCATCTGTCGGCAAGCCTTTTGTTGCATTTCGGCATCCTCGTTGCGATGATCCTGGTATATATCTTTTTGGGCATGGACAATGGGGAGGTCGGGAATATGATTCTGACCATTGTTGCGATCGTGTTGCCTGTCTTGTTTGTCATCCTGTTTCTGACGTTGAATGTGTTTTATTGGAATGCGATGATTGTCATCGATCCCGAAAAAATGACGCAACGCAGGGGGCTGCATAAAAGAAGCATCTTTTGGAATGAGATCACCGACGTTACCTGCACAAAGGGAATGAATACATACAGTGCGTCTGCTACGTTAAGCTTTGCGCCCAAGGTAGCGTTCCTGACAAATTCGGACAGCATTTCGATTGTGATGGAAATGAGGTTTTACAATGTACTGCAGTCGGTCTGCCCCAGGGAAGAGCTGCTGAGCAAGATTCAGAAAGCCGCTTGATTGGCGCAGACAAAACAAAAATCTGGTCACAAATTCCATATACGGTTGTATTTTTTGACCATACGAGCGCGGCGGCGCGTCCATTCGGACGCGCCGCCGCGCTCTTCGAATATGCCGCAAGCAGCCTTTTTGCGTTGTCAGAAGATATTGGAAGGCGTCGTGCGGTATGCCTGCGGGAAGGTCGCGGCTAAGTTCAATAAGGTCTCCAGTTTTGCAAGCGCAAGGGAGCGCTCCCCCTCGCCGATGAGCCGCACCGCCTCGGAGAGGTGCAGATCGACGCGCGCCACGTCGTTGTGGGGAAGAAAGACTTGCAGCTGTTCCTTGCGTGCCTCCCACGCGTTGCGCACGGCGCGCGCGTCCTCGACGTTCGCCTCGTCCGCCTCCACTTTCTCATAGAGCGTGGTCAGCTCCTCGTGAAAGTGCACAAAGTTGGTCTGCACAAAGAAGTGCTCAAAGATGACGGCGCCCGCGAGCAGAGCGAGCACGCTGAAGATGGCAGTCAATGATTTCAGCATAGGTATGTACCGCCGCTCACCAGGTCTTGCCGTCCGGGTAGCTGACGCGGAAGGTGCGGAATTTTTCTCCCTTGACTTGCAGATACATTTTTCCCTCGCCGTCGGCGGTGAGGACGAGCACGTCTTTCTCGCGTTTTACGCCGCGTTCGCGCAAAATATCGACGAAAAACTGCTTTTCAAGCCCCGTGATCGCAATGTTCTTGCCGTTGAATTTCCCGTTGTCGATGATGACGAGGGGAAGAGACGTCTGCATCTGTTCATAGCCCTCCTTGGGCAGGGCGGAGAAGGTTCCGTTGGATTCGTACAGGGCGTAGTCGATGCAGTCCAGCGAGAAATACCCCGCCGCCCGCAGCGATTCGATGAGGTCGGAGACGTCCATATTGTTGCGCTTTAACTGATAGTCGTCGATGCCGTTTTTATTGACGACGACGCTGGGCTTGCCGCTTAAAAGGCTCTTGAGCGGTTTTACTTTGAGGTCGAGCAGGGTAACGAGCTCGTGCAGTACAAAGATCGCGAGCACGGAGACGACGCCGTACAAAAGGGGAATGGAGGTGTCCGCCATGGGAATGCAGGCAAGTTCTGCAATCAGCAGGGTGATGACCAGCTCAAAGGGCTGCATTTCGCCGATCTGGCGCTTTCCCATCAGCCGCATGACGATGAGCAGCACCGAAAAGATGATGGCGGTGCGGATGATGACGAGGACCATAAAAAAAGTATGCGGCATTTGCAAAAAGGTATGTCGATTTTGTTGCCTTTTTCGGTGAATGGTGTATAATAGAGGCAGAAGAGTAGCCAAGGCGCGTTAAGTGCTGCGAAACGGGACGTTGTTCGCAGACGAAAGGGAAACCTGCGGTGCCGCGGCGCGTCCGCTCGAATCGTGCCTACACACCTTTTTCGCGGACCTCTCAAATTCGGGAGGTTTTTTTGTATGCTTTTTTCCGTCTATTTCCGCCGCCTCACCGCGGCAAAGAAGATCGCGCTGCTCGCGGTGTTCGTCGCGCTCAGCATCGTCGTCAACTGTTTCTCCATCGACGTCGGCAGCTCCAACAAGATCGCCTTTACCTATGTCGTCTGCTTCTTTGCGGGCTACCTCTTGGGCGGTGTGCCCGCCTTTTGCATTGCGCTTTTGGGCGACGTGATCGGGTACCTCGCCAACCCCGTCGGCGTATACTGGTTGTTCGGGCTGACGCTGGGCGTCTATGCCTTCCTGATGGGCGCCGTCATGAACTTTCGGGTGTGCGCGGACGAGAACAAGGCTGCGCCCTATGTCAGGACGGCAGTCGCGCTCGTTCTCGGGTATGTGCTGATTACCATGCTCTTGAATTCGCTGGTCAATTACTGGTACGTGATGCTCTTTGTCTGGAACGGCGCCGCGAAAAAGACCTTTTTGGTCTATCTTGGCGGACGGCTCGCGTTCCAGAGCATCGTGTACGCCGTCAATGCGGCGATCTGCGTCGCGATCGTGCCAGTTCTGGTGCAGATCGACAGGCGCATGAGGCGCAGAAAGCACGCCAAGCACACGGACGCGGTTTCCAGCGGACAATGAAAATTTGAGAAAATCGGACGAGTCAACCCCTGCGGGTTGACTTTTTCTTTGGCGGCGTGCTATAATGAAAAAAATCTCATTGCAGGAGAAAACTGTCCATGGCAAGTGCATTGCTTGCATCATCCGGCGTGATGTTTGATATTTCCAATCGCGGGGTCGTCGTGTTCGGGCTGCAGATCTACTGGTACGGCATCTGCATCGTCTGCGGCATGATCTTAGCGGCGTTTCTCTCGGCACTTTTGATGAAGCGCAGGAACATGTCGCCCGATCTCATCTATCTGCTCTTTCTCGTGTGCATTCCGACGGCGATCGTCTGTGCGCGCCTCTTTTCCTGCCTCACCGACCCCAACCTCGGCATTGCAAGGTTTTTCGAGTTCCAGGACGGCGGGCTCTCGGTCACGGGCGGCGTACTGGGCGGCGTACTGGCGGGGCTGATCGTCTGCCTCATCAAGAAGATCGACTTTTTGCGGACGGCGGACTGCGTCGTGCCCAATATCCTGATTGCACAGGCGCTGGGGAGGTGGGGCAACTTCTTCAACGGCGAGGTGTACGGCGGCGTTGTGACCGATCCAGCGCTGCAATGGTTCCCGTTTGCGGTCCCCATTGCGCCCAATCACTATGACTGGGACGTCGGCGGCATCGGCGGCTTTTCCGCGTCCAATGCGACGTGGCATTATGCCTTTTTCTTCTATGAATCGGTTGTGAATCTCATCGGCTGGGCAATTCTCTTCACCCTCCTATGGAAGACCAAGAAGAAACCGAACGGGCTGTATGCCTGTCTCTATTTCGTCTGGTACGGCATTGTGCGCTCCATCATGGAGCCGTTGCGCGATCCGGAGTTTATCCTCGATGCGGGCGGCGTGCCGTGGTCGCTGGTGTTCTCCATCCTTATGGCGACGCTCGGCACGGCGGCGGTCCTTGTTCTTCTCATCCTTAATTTCCGCAAAGAAAAGTCCTTCCTGGGTAGCCGCGTCGGCGATCCGTGCGGCATCACCAAGTATTTAACGCCCTATAAGGACGATCCGCCCTATTACAGTGAGATCAATATGCTGGTCGCGAACTATCCGCCAAGGCCCGAAAAGGAGAAAAAGGAGCCCAAGAAGCCTAAAAAGCCGCGGCACGATCCGCCCTCCGATACCTCGGTGGGGGACAGTTCGCCCGCAAGCTGGGATGGTGACGACTGATGCGAAATTTAACATTACTGACAGATTTATATCAACTGACGATGGGGCAGGGGTATTTTACCGAAGGCAAACACACCCAGCGCGCCGTCTTTGATGTGTTCTTCCGTCCCAACAAACTCATCACCTATTCGGTGGCGGCGGGCATGGAGCAGGCGGCGGAGTACCTGGAGAACCTGCACTTCGACTAGAGCGATATCGCCTACCTGCGCTCGCTCGGCATCTTCACAGAGGACTATCTCGCGTGCCTTAAGGACCTGCGCTTCACGGGGGACGTGACGGCCGTCCGCGAGGGGGAGATCGTCTTTCCCTACGAGCCCATTCTCACCGTCTCCGCGCCCATGCTGGAGGCGCAGCTCGTCGAAACGGCGCTTCTGACATTCATCAATCATCAGACGCTCATCGCCTCCAAGGCAGCGAAGATCTGCGCGGCGGCGGGCGGCGGCGTCATGGAGTTCGGGCTCCGGCGCGCGCAGGGGCCGGATGCGGGCATCTACGGCGCGCGGGCCGCGATGATCGGCGGCTGCGTGGGCACGTCCAACGTGTACGCGGGCAAACTTTTCGACGTGCCCGTCTCCGGGACGATGGCGCACAGCTGGATTATGAACTTTCCCTCCGAACTTGAGGCGTTCCGCGCGTATGCAAAGAGCTTTCCGGACAACTGTCTGCTGCTCGTCGATACCTACGATACCCTGCGCAGCGGCGTGCCGCACGCCATTCAGGTGTTCAAAGAACTGCGCGAACATGGGTACGAGCCCAAGGGCATCCGCCTCGATTCGGGCGACCTTGCCTATCTTTCCAAGGCGGCGCGCGCGATGCTGGACGAGGCGGGCTTTGAAGACGCCATCATCTGCGCTTCGGGCGACCTGGACGAGAGCCTCATCCGCTCCCTGAAGGCGCAGGGCGCGCGCATCGATACCTGGGGTGTCGGCACCAAGCTCATCACGAGCGCCGATATGCCCGCGCTGGGCGGTGTGTACAAGCTCGCCGCGGTGTACGAAGGGGGCGTGGAGATCCCCAAGATCAAGCTCTCCGATACGACGGAGAAGATCACCAATCCGGGCGTCAAAGAGGTGTACCGCATCTACGACGCGCCCAGTCACATGGCGATCGCCGATCTCATCGTCCGCGCGGGCGAGACGATCGACGAGACAAAGCCGCTCACGATCTTCCACCCCGTGGACACCTGGAAGCGCATGACGCTCACCAACTTCACCGTGCGCAAGCTGCGCGAGCCGCTCTTTGCGGGCGGAAAGCGCGTCGCGCCCCAATATAAGCTTTCGGAGATCGCGGCATACCGCACATCCGAGCAGGCGCACTTCTGGGAAGAATATCTCCGGCAGGATATGCCCCATATCTTTAAGGTCGACCTGTCCGATCAATTGTATCAGCTGAAAAAGTCGCTCGTCGAGCAGTTCGGCGCGCAGTAAGGAGTTTTGCCATGTTAGGTCTGTACAGCAAAAAGGACGTGGAAAAACTGGTCGATCGTCTGCGCGAGGAGTACGAGGAGGCACTCCGCACGCAGCGGCAGGCAGCCGAGGAACTCAAGGAGGAAAACCGCAACCTTGCGGCGCGCGTCTCGCAGCTGGAAGCGGAGCGCGCGACGGTCGCCGATGCGCTCATTGATGCGGTCAAGGCGGGCGAGCGCATCCGCAAGGAGAGCGAGGACGCCGCGGCAAACGGCGGGAAGGAGCTCTCCCTGCTCATCGCCAAGTGCCGCCTGCTCTCGGGCAATCTCATGGCGAAGTATCCCGATGCGGAGGATGTCAAGGCGTTTTCCGACTTCGTGGAGGCATTGCAGAGCGAGGCGTCCGAAGAGGAGGACGGGCTGGATATGGACGAGGTGCTCGCACCCAAATACCCGCTCGATCTTGGCAAGCTGTGCAAGGAACTGGGGCTCATGGAGGATAAGGAGCAGGAGACGGAAGAGGCATGAAGGGACTGAGCAAGTATTACAAGCAAATCATGATCGCGCTCGGCTGTGCAGTTCTCATCTGCGTGCTGTTGTTCGTCGACCTCATCACCAAGGCGGCAGCGGAGGCGTCCACTGTTCATCAGAGCAGCTACTTTTTGGGCATCATCCGCCTTTGGTACACCTCCAATCCCGGCATCGCCTTTGGCATCTTCGGAGATAATCCGGTCGCGATGGAGGTGATGAGCTATGTCACGATCGCGCTCGCCGTGCTCATCGCCGTCATGTTTTTCACCATTTTTCGCAACAATCTGCCCGTGCGCGTCTGCCTTGCCGTCGTGGAGGCGGGTGCGCTCGGCAATATCATCGATCGGTTCTGCCTCGGCTATGTGCGCGACTTTGTCGACGTCCAGCCCCTTGGCTTTGGCATCTGCAACATTGCCGACTTCTTCATCACGGGCGGCGTCGTCGCGGTCATTATCTGCATTCTGTTCATCGGCAAGGATGCCGTGTTCCCGCTCACCAAAAAGTGGCGGGAGGAGGCAAAGCAGGAGGACAAGGAGCGCGACGTCCGCAACGGCCATGCCGGACAGGACGAGGAGCATGACTGAGTATTCCGCGGACGCAGGCGTCCGCATCGACGTCTTTTTATCGGAAAAGACGGGACTGACCCGCTCCGCCGTCAAAAAACTGGCGGACGAGGGGCACGTCTTTGCGGACGGCGTCCCCGTCAAGGCGGGGCATGTCTTAAAGGCGGGGAGCCTTGTCGCGGTGGACATCCCCGCGCCCGTGCCCATCGAGGCGCAGCCCGAGGACATTCCCATCGATATCGTCTATGAGGACGAGGACATCGCCGTCGTCAACAAGCCGCGCGGCATGGCGGTCCACGCAGGCGCGGGCGTCACGAGCGGCACGCTCGTCAACGCACTGCTCTTTCATCTCCATTCCTTAAGCGGCATCAACGGCGCGCTGCGCCCCGGCATCGTACACCGCATCGACAAGGACACGACGGGGCTTCTGGTCGTCGCCAAGAACGACGCGGCGCACCTCTCGCTCGCGCGGCAGATCGAGGAAAAATCTGCCCACCGCGAATATCTTGCCCTGCTCGAGGGCGTCCTCAAGGAAGAGCGCGGCAGGGTGCATACCCTCATCGGGCGGGACCCCAAGGACAGGCTGAAGATGGCGGTTGTCCGATCGGGCGGCAGGGACGCCGTCACGGACTTTGACGTCGTCGAGCGCTTTCCCGCGCACACGCTCGCCCACTTCGTCCTGCAGACGGGCAGGACGCATCAGATCCGCGTCCACGCCAAGTATCTCGGGCATCCCGTCGTGGGGGACCCCGTATACGGCTACAAAAAGCAGCGTTTTTCGCTGGACGGGCAGCTCCTGCACGCGCAGAAGCTCACGCTGACCCACCCGCGCACGGGCGAGGTCATGCAGTTCTTCGCGCCGCTGCCCGAAGATTTTGAGCACGTTCTCGCCGTCCTGCGGCGGGAGAAAGGAGGAGACAATGCAAATTCTCACCGGTGACGAGATGCGCCGCGCCGTCACCCGCCTTGCCATGCAGGCGGTGGAGAGCTGCAAGGGGACGGACTTTGTCCTCATCGGCATCCGCACGCGGGGCGTCATCCTTGCCCGCCGCATGCAGCGCGAGATCGCGCGGCTGGAGGGCGTGGAAGTTCCCCTGGGCATCCTCGATATCTCCCTCTATCGCGACGACCTGCTCGACGGCTGCGACGCCGTGTTCAAGGGCAGTGAAATCGACTTCAACCTCGACGGCAGGACGGTCGTGCTGTGCGACGACGTGCTCTACACGGGCAGGACGGTGCGCGCGGCGCTCTCGGCGCTCGCCTCCATGGGCAGGGCGCGCGCTGTACGGCTGTTCACGCTCATCGACCGCGGGCATCGCGAGCTTCCCTTCCGCGCCGACGGCGTGGGAAAGAGCGTCCCGACCTCGCGCAGGGAGCGCGTCGTCGTACACTTTACGGAGACGGACGGCACGGACAGCGTAGAACTGTATAAGGCGGGGGAGTAGGACAATGGCAAAGAAGCAGCAAAGGCAGGAAAAGCAGGAGAACAAGTCATCCAAGCACGTTTTCACGGAGAAACTCATCAATCTTCTGGCCTTTCTCGCGCTCGCGGCGGCCGCCGTCCTGCTCCTCATCGGACCGCTCCTCGGGTGGCTCTTAGAGCAGACGGGCGGCACGGTCATCATGCAGGCGCTCAGCCTCGTCGCGCAGTACTGCCTGCTCGCCGCCATCGCCATCCCCGGCTGGCGCTTCGTGCGCGGCAAGGGCAAGGGCTGGAAGATCGCCTATTTCATCTTCCTCGCCGTCTATATCGCCGGCACGATCCTGGGCGTCACGGTGGGCATCTGAACATCTGCCATTAACGGAGAAAATTATGTTACCGGTCATAGCAATCGTTGGCCGCCCCAACGTCGGAAAGAGCACCTTTTTCAACAAGGTCGCAGGGCGGAAAATTTCCATTACAGAGAACAGGCCGGGCGTCACGCGCGATCGGATCACCGCAGACTGCGAGTGGCGCGGGCGTCCCTTTACGCTCATCGACACGGGCGGCATCGAACTCAAGAGCGAGGACACGATGTGGAAGCAGATCGCCATTCAGGCGCAGGCCGCCGTGGAGATGGCGGACGTCATCCTGTTTTTCACGGACGGCAGAGAGGGCTTGACAAGTTCGGACTATGACGTCGCAGACTATCTGCGCCGCTCCAAAAAGCCCGTCGTGCTCGTCGTCAATAAGGTGGACGACTATTCGCCCGACAAACTCTTTGAGTTCTATTCGCTCGGGCTCGGCGAGCCGATCGCCGTCTCAAGTGAACATTCCCGCGGCGTGGGCGACGCGCTTGACGCGGCGGTCGCCTCCTTCCCGCAGGGGGAAGAGGTCGAGGACGACTCTCTGAAGATCGCCGTCGTCGGCAAGCCCAATGCGGGAAAATCCTCGCTCGTCAACCGCCTTTTAGGGCAGGAGCGCACCATCGTCACGCCCATCGCGGGGACGACGCGCGACGCCGTGGACACCCGCTTCGAGCGGGACGGCAAGCGCTACACCATCATCGACACGGCGGGCATCCGCCGCAAACGCTCGGTGGAGGACGACGTGGAGTACTACTCCGTGCTGCGCGCCTTTGACGCGGTGCGCCGCGCCGACGTCTGCCTGCTGGTCGTGGACGCGCAGGAGGGGATCACTGAACAGGATCTCAAGATCATCGGCTATGTGCACGAGCAGGGCAAGCCCTCCGTCATCGTCATGAACAAGTGGGATGCCATTGAAAAGGACACCCACACCGTGCAGAAGTTTGAAGCGGAGCTCAAAGAGGAGCTCAAGTTCATGGACTATTTCCGTTCCGCGTACGTCTCGGCAAAGACGGGGCAGCGCACGGAAAAGCTCTTGACGCTCGCGCAGGAGGTGTACGATCATGCGGGCTTCCGCGTGCCGACGGGCGCGCTCAACGACCTTCTGGCGGACGCCATGCGCGTCTCGGAGCCGCCCTCCTACTTAGGGCGCAGACTCAAACTGTACTACGCCTCGCAGGTCGCCGTCCGTCCGCCCCTCTTCGTGCTCATGGTCAACGACGAAAAGCTGCTGCACTTCTCCTATGCGCGCTATCTGGAGAACACCATCCGCAGCGCCTATGACTTCTCGGGCACGCCCATCCGCATTCAGCTGCGCAATAAAAAGGACGACGAATGAGCCGTCTGTATGCGTAAGATTTCAGATTTTTGGAGAGAAATTGTATGATGCAGCTTTCCATTGCTCAGTCGTGGTACTGGTTCGTATTGATGGCAGTCGTCTGCTACTTCATCGGCTGTTTCAATTTTGCGGTCGTCATTGCCAAGGCAAAGCACAAGGACGTGCACAAGATCGGCAGCGGCAACCCCGGCACGATGAACATGAGCCGCGAGTTTGGCTTGAAGATCGGGCTTCTCAACTTCCTGTTGGACGCCTGCAAAGGCGGCGTTGCGGCGATGATCAGCTATTTTATCTTCCGCGGGTATTACTTTGAAGGGACAAGCGTACTCGTCTCCGACTTTACGCGCTATCTGTGCGGCGTGTTTGTCATCATCGGGCACATCTGGCCCGTGACGATGAAGTTCCAGGGCGGCAAGGGCATCGCATCGAGTATGGGACTGTTCTGGTTCTGCCTCGGCTGCGAAAACCCGTGGAATATCCTCTGGGTGTTCATCTTCCTGCTGTTTGGCATCGTCGGCTATATCGCCTTTACGGAGTGGGGGTCGATGGGGTCTCTGCTTGGCGTGACGGGGCTCTCCATCTGGCAGGGGCTCATCTTCTTCTTTCACTATTCGGCAAACGGGATGCTTGCAAACGGCTGGGTCATCACTTGCTTTATGCTGCTGCTCGCGCTCAATTTCCTGACGTGGTTTGCGCATCGGAAAAATCTCGTGCGGCTGTTTGCGGGCGAGGAACACCGCACCTCGGTCAAGAAGCTCTCCAAGGGCAAACGAGGGACGGAGAATATGTAGAGGGGTTCACACTTTTTCTTTCGAACTGACGAAAGAAAAAGTCGTGAGGTTTAGGGAAACCCGCGGGCACGCTTGCGCTGACCGCGGGTTTCCCTCTGCGCGGGCAATGGCAACAAAATAGCGCCCGCGCATTCACTCTTCCGCATAAGCCAAGGGGTTGGCAAATTGAGAGAAAAAAGGCATAACAAGTGAAGCCTTTTTTCGCGTGATTATAACAAAAGGCGGAAATGCGCGACTTTCCTTGCGGCATAATTTATAACAAGGGGCAACAAAGCCTCCCCTGAACCGAAGGTTTAGGGTGAGAAGCGTGTTATGCACATCAGCGCGGTGCGCTGTGCGCACGCTTCGAACTAAGAAATCGCCATTTCAGCGGCGATTTCTTGCCCGCAGGCGGCGCATTCCCTTAGCGCCGCCAAGACGGTGGCGGGCGTTAGCCCGTCGGAGGGGTCCGCCTCCCCTGAAATTATAAAATGGAAAAGCAATAATAACTCGCAAAAATATTTTCGAAGAAAAGATTTTTGCGAGAAACAAAACGCGCGGCGCCCGAATGGGCGCCGCGCGCTGTGCTTTTCACGCGATATTGTCACGATTTTATAGCAGTCCGATTACTTTTCGATGAGGCTCTTACCCGTCATCTCTGCGGGCACGGGAAGTCCCATGACTTCAAGAAGGGTGGGCGCGAGGTCGGCGAGGATGCCGTCCTTCCGAAGCGTTACGTTCTTGTACTTCTCGGAGATGAGCACGACGGGCACGGGATTGGTCGTGTGCGCCGTGAAGGGGGAACCGTCGGTGTCCAGCATCCTGTCCGCGTTGCCGTGGTCAGCGGTGAGAAGCACGCTGCCGCCCATCGCAAGGATCTGGTCGACGACCTTCTTCACGCATTCGTCCACCGCGTGCACTGCCTTGACCGCCGCGGGAATGACGCCCGTGTGCCCGACCATGTCGCAGTTGGCAAAGTTCAGGATCATCGCGTCGTATTCGCCCGTCTTGAGCTCTTCGACTGCGCGATCCGCCACTTCGTAGGCGCTCATCTCGGGCTTTAAGTCGTAGGTCGCGACCTTGGGCGAGTTGATGAGCACGCGCACCTCGTTCTCGTTGGGCTGTTCGACGCCGCCGTTGAAGAAGAAGGTGACGTGCGCATATTTCTCCGTCTCGGCAATGCGCAGCTGCTTCTTTCCAAGCTTTGCAAGGTATTCGCCCAGCGTGTTTTCAAGCGTCTGTTTGGGGAAGGCGATGTCCACGTTCCTGAACTCCGCGTCGTACACAGTGTAGCAGACGTACACGGGGTGCAAGAATCCCGTCTTCCGCTCGAACGCCGTGCCCTTGGGAACGACGAAGGGATCCTGCGAGAACGCACGCGTGATCTCGCGCGCACGGTCGGGGCGGAAGTTGAAGAAGATGACGGAGTCGCCCTCGCCGACGAGCGCGACGGGCTTGCCGTTCTCCACGACGTTGGTGGGCAGGACGAACTCATCGGTGACGCCCGCTTCGTAGGAAGCGTGCAGCGCGTCCGCCGCATTCTCCGCATGAACGCCGTTGCCGATGGTCAGCATGTCATATGCCTTTTCGACACGGTCCCAGTTGTTGTCTCGGTCCATCGCGTAATATCTGCCGCAGACAGACGCGATCTTGCCGTAGCCGAGCTTGTCTATCTCCGCCTGCAGCGCTTCGACTAAGTGTACGCCCGAGGTGGGGGAGACGTCTCTGCCGTCCATAAAGCAGTGG
>DXBS01000139.1 GCA_019116405.1 Candidatus Gallimonas intestinigallinarum
GAGCTATTAAAAACTGCCTGCATTGTGGGCAGAACAAAGACATGAGAAAAGGCGTGGCTTTCACGCCACGCCTGCTCTCTTTTTCAAAAGGCGGCCTTTACCAAAATTCCCTATCGGTATTGCGGTAAAGCTGTCCTCTTTTCTATACCTTGACAAAGGGGACGACAGCTGTTATACTGATAGGCAGGAGGAAAAAAGCATGCCCTTTATCGAATGCAAGACGGCAAATTGCCTGACGGACGCGCAGAAGGAGTCCGTTAAAAGTAAGTTGGGCGAGGCGATCGCCCTGCTGCATAAGACCGAACGCTATCTCATGGTCGGCTTTGCCGACGAGACCTTATACTTCGCGGGCAGGAAACTCGAGTCTGGCGCATATGTCTCGGTCAGCCTGTTCGGTTCGGCGTCCGCCAAGGACTACGAGCGCATGACGCGCGCGATCTGCGACATTCTCACTTCCGAGGCGGGCATTCCCGCGGACAAGGTGTACGTCACCTATCACCCCGTTGCGGACTGGGGCTGGAACGGCGCGAATTTTTAAGGACGCGGACAAAAATCAGGGGCGCCGCCGCACACTCGTGCGGCGGCGCCCCCTTGTCGTTCAAAGATGCGGTTTTGTTGTCTATGCCCGGACTTTTTTCCCGGATTTGCGTACGCGGGGCTGTTTTTCTCTGATCTCGCCCGCCTCTTTGAGCCAGTCCACGGTGTCGGAGAGCGTCTCGGTAAAGTCGCGCGTCGTGTAGCCAAGCTCGCGCGTTGCCTTCTCGTGCGAAAAGTTGCCGTTTTCCAGAATGACGCCCAGCGCATAGGGCGAGAACAGCGGCTTTTGTCCCTTTCTGCGCGCATGCGCGACGGCGAAGGGGGACGCCATCATGGCAAGGAAATGGGGTACGGTGACGACCTTCTTGCCGTGGATGATCGTGCGCAGGGTGTCCAGCGTCTCCTTCAAGGTGTGATATTCGCCCGAGAGGATGTAGCTCTCGCCCACTCTGCCGCGCTCGGCGGCTGCGAGGATGCCGTCCGCGACGTCGCGCACGTCGACAAAGTCATAGCCGCCCTTGACGCATGCGGAGAGTTTGCCGTTCGCATAGTTCTTGACGAACTGCACGAGGTGGTTGCCCTTTCCGCTGTACGGTCCGATGATGCCCGAGGGCAGCACGACGACGGCGGGCAGCCCCTCCTTTGCAAGCGCGAGCACCTCCCGCGCTGCCTGCGCCTTGCTCTTGGCGTACGCGCCCTCCACGCGCGCGGGGTTGTAATCCTCGATCTCCGTCTTGACCATGCCCTTAGCAAGGTCGGGCATGGCATGCACGGAGCAGACGTACACGATCCTGCTCACGCCGTATTCTCCGGCGAGCGCCATCACGTTGCGCGTGCCGCCCACGTTGACTTTCTCGGCGAGCGGGGAGTGCTTGTCGGCGATCTCCACGACGCCCGCGCAGTGCAAAAGCACCGCCTGCGTGCCTTCGGGCAGGGTGAAGAAGGGACGCATCGTCTCAGGCTGCGTCACGTCGCCGAAGAACACTTCTGCGCCCAGCTGCCGCACAAGGGTGGTGTCCTCGCCCCGCATGCACAGCGCGCGCATCGCCTCGCCGCGCTCTCTAAGCCGCATGCACAGCGCGCTGCCGACGTGTCCCGCCGCGCCTGTAATGAGATATACTTTTTTCATTGTTTTGCACCTCCCTGTTGCAAACGGAAGAGATCGGTGGTATAATAATCGTGTGCGATCAAGGCTCATCCAAACTTTCCGCGTACACCGATCCATTCTTTTCATCTATAGTATATCACGGATGAGCCGAAAGGTGTCCATGCAATTTTGAAACGCCTGTCCGTTGTCGGACACAATGTGTGAAATCGTTCCGAAGGAGACAAATCCATGAAGATTGAAGACGGGGATTTTCGCGTCAGGCTGACCAAGAAGATGCTCATCAAAGCATTTTTGGAGCTGCGCAGGCAAAAGCCGCTCCGAAAGATCACGGTGAGCGAACTGTGCTCTGCCGCGGGCGTGGGCAGGGGCACCTTCTATGCGCACTTCACCGATATTTATGACCTCAACGAAAAGCTGGAGGACAAGTTCCTCGCCGACTTTTCCGCCGCATTGCGCGGAGCATTGCAGGAAAAGGCGGGACAGCAGTCCACGCGGCGCATCTGCCGCACCGTTTTTGCCCTGCTGGAGGAAAATGAACAGCTCTGCCAGCTCCTCCTTGCCGCGGATAACGCGGGCGGCGCGGCGCGTTTCGTCGAACTGGGCGGACAGCTTTGTGCGGAGTATTACCGGACGGCGGTCGGCGACGTCCCGACTAAGCAGCTCGCCGATTTCTACCTGTTTGTCTCCTCGGGCTGTATCTCCTGCCTTCGGGAGCGGCTGCGTACGGAGGAGCGCCCGCCCGTCGAACAGTTTGCCGACGAGATGAGCGAGTTCATCAACAAAGGCGTGCGCGCGCTGCTGCCTTCCCGTCCGCCCGTCTGATCGTCTGTGCCTGCCGGGAGCACCTCGCGCTGCCTTGCGCGAAAAGGCAGTGCGTTTGGCTTGCTTTTTTTCGGAAGATATGATATACTGTGCGCGAACAAACGCAGCGGAGTTGCCAATTATGCAAAACTGTATTTCTGTTACCAACGATCTTTTCTACCTCGGCGGGAACGATCGGCGCATTGCCCTGTTTGAAAGCGCCTTTCCCGTGCCGCGCGGCGTCTCCTATAACTCCTATCTCTTAAGGGACGAAAAGACGGTGCTCTTTGACACCGTGGACGAGGCGATCAGCGGTCTCTTTTTTGAAAATCTTTCCTGCGCGCTGGATGGCAGGGCGCTCGACTACGTCGTCGTCCACCACATGGAGCCCGACCATTCGGCGACGCTGCAGCGCGTGCTGGAGCGCTATCCCGCCGTCACCGTCGTCACGACGCAGAAGGCGGCGGTCATGATGAAGAACTACTTCGGCTTTTCGGGCAGCGTCATGCTCGTCAAGGAGGGGGACACCCTCCCCGTCGGCGCGCACACGCTGCAGTTCGTCCTCGCGCCCATGGTGCACTGGCCCGAGGTCATGATGACCTATGTCAAAGAGGGCGGCATCCTGTTCTCCGCCGACGCGTTCGGCACCTTCGGGGCGCTGCACGGGAGCATCTTCGCCGATGAATGCGATTTCGGGCACGACTATCTGGACGACGCGCGCAGATACTATGTCAACATCGTCGGCAAGTACGGCGTGCAGGTGCAAAGCGTCTTAAAGAAGGCGGCGGGGCTGGATATTTCCCTCGTCTGCCCGCTGCACGGTCCCGTCTGGCGCAAGGACTTTGGGTGGTACCTTAATAAGTACCTGACCTGGAGCAGCTATGCGCCCGAGGAAAAGGGCGTCGCCGTGTTCTATGCGTCGGTGTACGGCCACACGCAGAACGCCGCGGAGATCGTCGCCTCCGCCATCGCGCAGGAGGGCGTCAAAGTCAGAACGTACGACGTCTCCGTCACCCATATCAGCGAGCTTGTGAGCGAGGCGTTCCGCTTCTCGCACGCGGTGTTCGCTTCGACGACGTACAACAACGGCATCTTCATCAGCATGGAACAGCTGCTTGCCGACCTCAAAGAACACGCCTGGCAGAACAGGGCGTATGCGATCGTCGAGAACGGGTCGTGGGCGCCGCAGGCGGGCGCGCTGATGGAGGCGGAGCTCTCCGCCATGAAGAACATGCGCCGCATCGGCGAAAAGACGACGGTGCTCTCCGCCGTCAATGAAGGCAGCCGCGAGGCGCTCATCTCCCTCGGCAAACTGGTCGCCGGGGACGTAAAACAAAACTGACGCCGTCAAGGCGAAAAATGGAGGTTATAATATGGCAAAGTATGTATGTACCGTCTGCGGTTACGAGTACGACGAAGTGGCGGGCGATCCCGATAACGGCATTGCGCCCGGCACCAAGTGGGAGGACGTCCCCGATGATTTCACCTGCCCGCTCTGCGGCGTAGGCAAGGAAGATTTCGAGAAGCAGGACTGAGCCTTGCGCAAGACCTCCGCTGATTTTGCGGAGGTCTTGCGTTCATTTTGCGATGAATGTGTAAAAATTCGGGCGCGGATGATTGAATGTGCCCGCTTTGTGTGATAAATAGATACAATGGCAGGTCTGCCCCTTTGGGACATGCCGCCACACACCCCCGATGGAGGTAACACATATGGAAAAACGAGTCAAGATCCTGTCCGTCATTCCCATGCGGACACAGGTCGTGTTTCCCGATACGACGGTCGCGTTCGACGTAGGACGCGGCGTCTCCCTTGCTGCCGTCGAGCATGCAAACGTCAACGATAAATACGTCTTTGTCACCCGTCAGGCGGATCCCGAGAAGGAGTTTCCCGAAGGGGAGGACCTCGCGCTCATCGGCACGGTGTGCGTCATCCGCCAGGCGACCAAGCTGCCCGGAGACAGGATGCGCGTGTTCGTCGCGGGCGAGTACCGCGCCGCGGCGCGCGCCTTCCGCATGGAGGACGGCTATATCTATGCCGTCACCGAGGAACTCTTCCCCATCCACGGCGATCCGACGCTCGAGGAGGCGTACTTCCGCACGGCGAAGGAACTGGTCAAGGATATCGTCTCGGGCGAGGCGCGCAACGCCAAGGAGTTGGACAGCGCCCTGACGGGCGTCACCGATCCCGACGTCTACGTCAATATCTGTACCCATTATCTGCGCCTGAAGGATACCGTCAAGCAGGAGATCCTGGAGGAGACGACGCTCGTAAGAAGGCTCAGATTGTTCGAACAGTGCCTGAACAATGAGCTGGAGATCGGGCGGCTGGAGCGCAAGATCGCGCAGGACGTCCGCCGCAATATCGACAAATCGCAGAAGGAGTACTACTTGCGCGAACAGCTCAAGGCAATTCACGCAGAGCTTGGCGACGACGTCGAGGAGAACGCGCGCCTGCGCGAGAAGATCCTCGCAAAGCACCTTCCCAAGGCGGTGGAGGAAAAGGCGCTCACCGAGCTTGCCCGCATGGACAAGATGCCGCCCTCCTCGCCCGAGTACACCGTGCTGCGCAACTATGCCGACTGGCTCATCGACCTTCCCTGGACGGAGGAGACCAAGGACACGGAAAAGCTCTCCGACGTCGAAAAGGTGCTCAATGCCGATCACTTCGGGCTGGAAAAGATCAAGGAGCGCGTCGTGGAGTACCTTGCCGTCCTCAAGCTGACGGGGGAACTGAAGGCGCCCATTTTGTGCCTGGTCGGTCCTCCCGGCGTGGGCAAGACGAGCGTCGCGCAGTCCATCGCGCGGGCGCTGGGCAGAAAATTCGTGCGCATGAGCCTGGGCGGGCTCAAGGATGAAGCAGAGATCAGGGGGCACCGCCGCACCTATATCGGCGCGATTCCCGGGCGCATCATCTATGAGATGAAGAACGCGGGCTCCATCAATCCCGTGTTCCTTCTCGACGAGGTGGACAAGATCTCTTCTGACCTCAGAGGAGATCCCTCGAGCGCCCTTCTGGAAGTGCTCGACCCCGAGCAGAATTCCACCTTCCGCGACAGATACCTCGAAGTGGAGTACGATCTCTCCAAGGTCATGTTCATCGCCACGGCGAACACGCTGGACACCATCCCCGGCCCCCTGCGCGACCGAATGGAGATCATCGAGCTTTCGGGCTACACGCCCGAGGAAAAGGAGGAGATCGCCAAGCGCTATCTCGTCCCCAAAAAGCGCAGGGAGAACGGGCTGACCGAGGAAAACATCCGCTTCACGGACGGCGCGCTCGCGGCGATCATCGACTGCTACACGATGGAGGCGGGCGTGAGAACGCTGGAGCGCACCATCGGCACGGTCTGCCGTAAGGCTGCAGTGCGCATCGCCAAGGGCGAGGAGAGCAAGATCACCGTCAACAAGCACAATCTGGAGAGCTTTCTGGGCGGCAAGCGCTTCTATCACGACGAGGAAATGCGCGAAAAGGACGAAGTCGGCGCGGCGACGGGGCTCGCCTGGACGGCGGTCGGCGGCATGCCGCTCACGATCGAGGTCTCCGCGATGCAGGGCAAGGGGGATATTCTGCTCACGGGCAAGCTGGGCGACGTCATGAAGGAGTCCGCCCGCGCCGCGATCAGCTATATCCGCGGCCATGCCGACAAGTACGGTATATCGAACGAGGCGTTCGAGCACAGCGATATCCACATTCACGTTCCCGAGGGCGCAACGCCCAAGGACGGCCCCTCCGCGGGCATCACGATGGCGACGGCGATCCTGTCCGCGTTCACCGGTCAGCCCGTCAGCCGCGACGTCGCCATGACGGGCGAGATCACCCTGCGCGGCAAGGTGCTGCCCATCGGCGGGCTCAAGGAGAAGGCGATGGCGGCAAGCCGTATCGGCATCCGCGACGTCATCATTCCCGAGGAAAACAAGAAGGACGTGGAGGAGATCCCCGAGAACGTCCGCAAGAATATCAACTTTATCTGCGTGAGCGACATCGATCAGGTGTTCCGAACCGCAGTCACGGGGCTGAACTATGCAGGTTAAAAACGCGACCTTTCTGACGAGCGCCGCGCGGGCGGAACAGTTCCTGCGCCCGCAGAAGCCGATGATCGCGGTGTGCGGCAAGTCCAACGCGGGCAAGAGCACGCTCATCAACATGCTTGCGGGGCGCAAACAGCTCGCCAAGACGAGCGCGTCCCCCGGGCGCACCCGCCTCGTCAACTACTTTGATTTCGGCGAATTCTGGCTCGCCGACCTTCCAGGATACGGCTATGCCGCCGTCTCCAAGGCAGAGCAGGCGAAGTGGGCAAAGACGCTGGACGCCTTCTTTGCAAGAAAGGAGGACGTCGCGCACGTCTTTCTCCTGTCCGATATCCGCCGCGATCCCTCGGCGGACGATATGCAGATGGTCTCCTTCCTCGTCTATCACGCCCTGCCCTTCACCGTCCTTGCGACCAAGAGCGACAAACTCTCGCGCATGAAGGTCAAGGAGCGCACGCGCGCCGTCGCGAACGCCTTCGGGCTGGGCGCGGACAACGTCATCGCCGTCTCGGGCGTCTCGGGCGACGGGAAGGACGCGCTGCTTGCAAAGATATCGCAGGTCATCTCCGTCCGCGGGGCAGCCGCGACGGGCGGCGCCGATGAGGGCGAAGAAGCGTAGCGCAGGAAGACGCGGCGGTGCGCATCGCGCGCCGCCGCGCCAATTTGCTTGACAGCTGTATGGCGGCTGAAGTATAATACAGGCATCTTTTTGCAGTGCGGCGCGAACGCCGCAGAGGAAATCGTATGAAAAAACCCATGAAATTTCTGGCGTTTCTGCTCGCTTCGGCGCTCGCAGCCGTCGCATTTACGGCATGTACAACGCCGACGAGCGTGACGCTCAGTCAGGACTATGCGGAAGTCTTTGTCGGCGCGACCTTCCAATTGCAGGCGACGGTCACGTCCGATGACGTGGTGCAGGTCTCGTGGAGTTCGTCCGATGAGACGGTCGCGCGGGTGGACGAAAACGGCAACGTGGAAGCGCTGAGTCAGGGCAGCGCGACGATCACGGCAACGGCGGACGGCGCTTCGGATGAATGTTTTGTCCTCGTCGGGGCGCTCGTCGAGGCGGGAAGCCTGACCATCGATCGGGAAAGTCTTATTATGGATGTCGGGCAGCGTTCTGTACTCAGGGCTACCGTGACGCCCGTCACTGCGTCCGTTCTCTGGATCAGCTCGGATAGTTCTGTCGTTCAGGTCACAACGGACGGCAGTCTTACCGCACTCAATGCCGGCACAGCTGTCATTACCGCCATATCGGGCACGTTTTCGGATACTTGCACCGTACTTGTGCGCGCCGCCGAGGGGAGCGATTGCCCCGATTTTGAAGTTCCCGTCTACGATAACGTTACGGGCGAGCTGACGGATGAGACCTATTCCCCTGCCGACAGCCGCGGCAAAGTGACTGTCATCAATTTCTGGGGAACGTGGTGTACTCCCTGCAAGGCGGAGCTTCCCTTCTTTGACCGCGTCGCACGCGAGGACGAGGACGTCGTCGTGGTGGCGGTGCACAGCGTGCAGGATATGGCGGGTGCGCCTTCGCACATTGCGGAAAACTATCCGGACAGTGCGATCATTTTCGCGCAGGACAGTGCACTGTCCGGTGCGGGCACGGACGACGTGATCACCATGATGGGCGGAGGAATGCAGTATCCCTATACCGTCATTGTCAATGCGGAAGGGGAGATCACCTATCTGGGTGCAGGCAGCATGACGTATGAACAGCTTGCGGCGCTCGTTGCCGAGGCAAAGGCTTGATTTGCAAAATAAACGCGAAGAGCGGCGTCTTGATATGCACCCCAAAAGTTGGACAGACTTTAGGGGGTGCATATTTTTATGTCAAAAGGAAAAAGATTTCAAACAAAATACTCGTCAGAATTCAAGATAGCTGTTATAATGGA